>NZ_JAFAVV010000455.1 GCF_019242285.1 Bradyrhizobium sp. | reverse complement strand
ACCATAGATCACTCCGGGCACTCTCCCGGCGCGACGCTCTGCCCGTGCGGCCCCCTTGCCGACTGACGGACGCGCGGTCGCCTTCAATTCCCTGACGGTCGCCATCTTCATAAGTCCTTGTTCTGAAAAGCTAAAGGCCGCAACGCGGCCTGCCACATACGTCCAGCGACAAGCCTCCAGGGGTGCGGGGGCCGCGGACGTGGCGGGCTTTTAGCCTCAAAGCCGTGAAATGACAAGGAAATCCGGGCGGTTTCCGGCTGGCTCAGCGCCTTTTGGCCGGCCGGGCTTTTGCGGCGACGACAGCCTGCGGATAGATGGTTCGGCCCTCTTCCAGCATAGCCACGAACTTCTCAATTCGGGCCACGCGAGTTGACGGCCTCTTCGCGTCATGGACGCGATACAGGATCGCATAACGGTTCTTGCTGTTTAGCGTCTCGAAGAAGCCCTTCGCCTTGCGGCTGCTGGCAAGCGCCGCTGCAAGGTCATCCGGAACCCGCGCCGTGCCTTGCGCTTCGTAGGCCCGCTCCCAGCGTCCATCGGCCTTGGCGCGCTCGATCTCCTTCAGGCCCGCCGGGCATATGCGCCCGAGCTCGATGAGTTCTAGCGCACGGGCGCGGTTCTTCTCCGACCACTTGCTGGTTGGCTGCCGCGGCGTAAAGCGGATCAGCCAATGATTGTCGTCAAAGCTGTCGAGCTGGCCGTCGATCCAGCCGTGACAAAGCGCAGCGTCGACCGCCTCCTGCCGCGAGACGCTTTCGATTCCCGACGACTTCTTGGCGACCTTCAGCCAGAGACCCTTGGTCGTTGCACCTTGCGCAGCCAGCCATGCCTCGAAGGCCGATTGGGACTTGAACGCGATGACCGGCAAATCCCGTTTTGACATGCCGAAGCCCAGGACACGTCTACCCGCCGGTCCGCATGCTACCGATGTCGGGAGGCGACGGCGAGATGCCAAGCTTGGTTTCGAGCGCCGCGATCCGTGCCTTCAGCGTCTCGTTCTCCTCCCGCGCGAGCCGGGCCATGTCCCTGACCGCCTCGAACTCCTCGCGCTTGACGACGTCGAGGTCGCGCAGGACCTTCTCCGCCTGGCTGCGCCAGACCGTGTCGAACTCGCGCTTCATACCCTGCGCCGCGCCGGCGGCGTCGTTCATCAGGCGGCCGAGTTCGTCGAAAAAACGATTGCTGGTCTGAGTCATGGCGGAGGCTCCGGATGCTACGCGCGAACGTGAACACAATGGCGATCCGAATGCCGCTAATCAAGGCCCGAGGGCGGCAGCATCGCTCAGCTTGTCATGCTTCGGTTTCCTTGCCATCGTATTGAACAGCCTCGGGAAAGCAGAATCGAAGCAAAGCAGAAACACAAGAAGGCAGAGACGCCATGATCGACCAGCAGATCGATATCGAGACCAAGGACGGCCGAACCACCACCTTCATCACCCATCCAGAACGCGGCGGACCGTTTCCGGTCATCCTCTTCTACATGGACGCTCCGGCGATCCGCGAGGAACTGCGCGACATGGCGCGCCGGCTCGGCACCGCCGGCTATTACGTGATGCTGCCGAATCTCTACTACCGCTCCGGCGTGATGGAACTCGGCCCGCTGCCCGCCGACCCTGAAGCGCCCGAGCGCAAGCGGATGTTCGCCCTGATGAACTCGATCGACATTCCACTGGTGATGGAAGACACGCGCGCGCTCTTGGCCTATGCCGATGGACAGAAGGCGGCCAACACCCGGATCGTCGGCGCGGTCGGCTATTGCATGAGCGGACGCTACGCCGTCAACGTGGCGACGCAGTTCGCCGACCGCGCCAAGGCCGCCGCCTCGATCTATGGCACGCACCTGGCGACCGACCAGGCCGACAGCCCGCATCTTGCCGCGCAAAAGACCAAGGCCGAACTCTATTTCGCCTGCGCCGAAACCGATATCTACGCGCCGATGGAGATCATCGAGAAGGTGCGCGAGGGCATGAAAGGTTCAAGGAACGAGGTCGAGATCTATCCCGGCACCCATCACGGCTTCGCGTTTCCGAAGCGTCCGGTATACAACCGCGACGCCGCGGAGCGGCACTGGGAGCGGCTGTTGGCACTCTATCGCCGCAACCTCCAGGCCTGAGCCTTCAAGGACTAGATGCCTTTCCT
>NZ_JAFAVV010000439.1 GCF_019242285.1 Bradyrhizobium sp. | reverse complement strand
TTTATTCACACTCCGGAATACGCGCGGCAAGTCGAGCAGACACGCTCCGTGCGGGAAATCGATCTGAACGAGTTTGACGCCATCGTCGTCGCGGGCGGTCAAGGCCCTATGTTCACCTTCGAACAAGAGAAAGACCTCCACGAAAAGTTTGTCGCCTTTTACGAGGCCGGCAAGGTCACCGCTGCCCTTTGCCATGGGACGGCGCTGCTGCGTTTCGCGCGGCTGAAGGACGGAACGCCTCTGGTGAAGGGGAAGATCTTCACCGGCTTCTCCAACATGGAGGAAGACGACGCCGACGAGAAAAGCTGGGAGATGGGCGCCTTGCCCAGAGGTCAGCGCATCATGCCCTGGCGTGTAGAGGACGAAGTCAAGAGGCTCGGCGGGATCTACACCCAAGGCGGATTGTGGCGCGGCTACGCCATTCGAGACGGAAATCTTATTACGGGACAGCAGCAGTTTTCCGGGGATGAGGTCGCCCGGCTCGTCATCGCAGCTTTGGGTGAATAGGCGCCTGATCTGGGCCCCCCGAATAGGAGGAGCGCCATGGATAGCCCCGCACGCACCCGAATCCAGATCAAGTCCCGCGAGCAGCTGTTCTGCACGCTGACCGAGGCGGTAGAGATCGAGCACAATTTGATGTGCTGCTCCCTCTACGCGGCATTCAGTTTGAAGAACGCCGCTCTGGACGGAATCGCGCCGGAAGATGATCTTCTCATTTCGCGGTGGGGGCGATCTATAATGTCGGTTGCGGTCGAGGAAATGACGCATCTGGCTTTGGTAGCCAACTTGATGACGGCCTTGGGCGGTCCTCCTCATCTCGGACGACCAAACTTTCCAATCGAAGCGGGATATCATCCGGCCGGCGTGCAGGCGAAACTCGCGCCCTTCAGTTCAGAGACGCTCCAGCACTTCATCTTCCTTGAGCGTCCGGAGGGATCGGCCGAACCGAATGGCGAGGGCTTCACCGTCCAAACCAATTACGTGCGCGCGCTCGGTGTGCACAACGTGCTGATGCCAAGTGCTCAAGACTACGAAACGGTTGGCGACCTGTATCGCGCCATTGGCGACGGGGTCCAGTCCCTCGCAGAGCGATCTGGTGAGACCGCTCTGTTCGTAGGTGATCCCTCCGCCAGGTCGGTGAGGACGTGCTCGCGTCTTCCAGGCTTGATGCGGATCAGCGGTGTGGAAAGCGCACTTCGGGCGATCGATACCATTGTGCGGCAGGGCGAAGGCGCAAGCGAAGATCTGGAAGGCAGCCACTTTCAGCGGTTCGTGGCGATCCGGACTGAACTTCAGGCGCGGGGGGATCGAGGAAGTGGAGGGAGCGTCGCTGACATTAATCTTTGAGGGGCGCGCGGTGCATTCATTCGCGACGGTGCGTCACCGGAGCTCCTAAGACGTTTCTCGCCAACCTGTCCGGTCCCTGGCTGCGCCCAGGGGCGCCTTGCGTTAGGTCACGGCCCGGATCGGAGCGGGCGACTTCCGAAGAGCCGGAAGAGAGCGGCGGACGCAGTGCAGCGCGAGGTGATGGAAGAACTCGCGAATCGCGGTGACGATCGTTGGACCGGTTCAAGTCGCTAAGAATATTTTCGTGTACAGCGGAGCCTCGTCGAGAACACGGATGTGTTTTTTCTCGGACAACTTGCTCAAGAGACGCTGTCACTTCGCTGGGGTGGCGCCGATGAGCTAGCGGCTATGCAAGCCATTCGATGGTGGACCGTTGAAGAACTCGACAAGACGGTAAGCTTAATTTCCGATGAATCTGGGGGAGCTGATCCGCACTTGGATAGAGCTTCATCTTCGTCACCATGTGTGCATGCTCAAGCCGGTGAACGCGCGCTTTTCAATAGCGATGCGGAGTGCCGTTCCGATGGGCGAGGGACCAGCAAGACCAACTTGAAATCCTGTCGCTCCGTTGGGCTGAAGCTGTGCTGATCGAAGCGGAGCCGGCCGCATCGTGGATGATCGAACGTGCGGAGGCCTCCCATTCGATGCTGCACGTTCTGTCCATCCCACAACCGCGTGAAGAGCGCGCTTTCCGCCTTGAGCGCATCGATAAACGCCCTCACGCGCGGATCGCGGAAGGTATGGCCAAAATCGGCGCGGAATTCTGCCAGCAGACGCCCCGCGCGCTCCTGCCATTGAGGAATGAACGATCGCGCAACCTCGTCGGTGAAGACGAATCGCAAAAGGTTACGCTGATGCTTGCCGTCGAGCCAGCCACAGAAGAGATTCGCCGCGGCTCCGTTCCAGCAGCAGGCGTTCCAGAGCCTGTCGAGACCGTAGGCCGGATACTGGAGCCCCTCGACCGCAGCGACGAGTGAGACCGGCGCCTGTTCGGTGAGACCGGCCGGATCATCGGAATCGATCCGACCTGCCAATTCGAACAGATAAGCTCGCTCCGCTCGCGTCAGAGAAAGCGCTTCGGCCAACCGACTCAGAGCTTCGGGTGACGCCTGCACCGGACGTCCCTGCTCTATCCAAGCACACCACGTCACACTGATACCAGCGAGCGTCGCGAGTTCTTCCCGACGCAATCCCGGCGTTCGCCGCCTGCCACCCGGCACGGGAGGTCTGATGCGCTCGCGATGCGCGCGGACGAATTCGCCGAGAAGCCGGCGTTGGTCGATCTCGAGCATGGTGGAAATTATAATAGGATAAACTTCCATATTGTAACAGTTTTAGTTTGGCTGATTATCCTGCCCATCGCCAGTAGGATATCGGTATGCCCAAGCACCATGAAAGTGTGGTCGAGGCCCAGTTCGGCACGCGCGCCAATGCCTATGTCGAGAGCGCTGTTCACGCGCAAGGCGCCGACCTCGACGCTTTGAGCGCGATGGCCGCCGACCGAAAACCGCAGCACGCTCTGGATCTCGGCACTGGCGGCGGCCATGTCACCTATGCGCTTGCGCCTTACGCCACGCGGGTCACGGCGGCGGACCTGTCGACCGACATGCTGACGGCTGTCGCCGCGGCGGCCCGCGAGAAAGGCCTCAACAACGTTGCCACGGTCGAGACCGCCGCCGAACGCCTACCTTTTCCTGATGCGGATTTCGACTTTCTGGCGTGCCGGTACTCCGCCCATCATTGGCAGGATTTCGATCGCGGGCTTAGGCAGGCGCGACGCGTCCTGAGAGGGGACGCTCCGGCGATCTTCATCGACGTGTGTTCGCCAGGCCCTGCTCTCTTCGACACCCATCTGCAGGCTGTGGAATTGCTGCGCGATACCTCGCATGTGCGCGACTACAATATCGGCGAATGGATGACCGCGCTGAGCTGTGCCGGCTTCGCGATCGCATCCTGTCGCACCTGGCGGCTGCGCATGGATTTTCCGGTCTGGACTGCGCGCATGCGCACGCCCGCCGAGAACGTCAAGGCAATCCGCGCGCTTCAGGATGCAGCGTCCGCTGAAACGAAAGCCCACTTCGCGATCGAGGCCGACGGCTCGTTCCTGCTCGACATGATGATGATTGAAGCCGTCGCGGCCTAACCTTCGCGCCTCGCGGGCCGGCGAGTATGCCGATCAGGCGATCTCCCGTGCGATATTGGCGCTCAGTGTGCGTCCCACAGAGCTGCCGGGCAATTCACGCACATTGGTAGCGCTCCCCATGAATTTGATATCATTCCAATCATTTAGCATGCTGCCTCTCAGTTCTTAAATAGCGCGCCACTCGACCGCATTCACGTCAGTGCGGTCGCTGATGCATTTGCCTCGGTAGCCTGACAAACGTAAGCCCCCGGTGAGGGCCGCCCTCCCAGCTTGTGCTCGGTCGTGCGATGAATTGCTCATTAATTTGAAAGCAAATGAGCAAACGTGACGACGGTTACGGTTCTATCCGGTCCAGAGCGACGGCGGCGATGGACCACTGCCAAGAAGCTTCGGACTGTGGAGGAGAGTCTGGCACCTGGGCGAGTGTTGTCGAGGTTGCTCGCCGACATGATGTTCACCGCAATCTGGTTACGGTTTGGCTGACGAAGTCGTTTTGCCGCGGTCTCCGTTGCGCCAGACCGGCAACCTTGACGGCGCCCTCCGGGACCTGCGGTGCTATCGAGATTGAGTCCGCAGCCGGGCCCGGATGCGGATCACGGGCGCGGTTGAGGCGACGACGCTGAACGCAGTCGTGGCGGCGCTGACTGATGGACGGCCACTTGATCCCGTTGCCGGCCGGCGTGCGGGTGTGGCTTGCGACCGGCTACACCGACATGCGGAAGGGCTTTCCGTCCCTGACATTGCGGGTTCAGGAGATCTTTCATCGCGACCCGCTGGGCGGCCATCTGTTTTGCTTCCGCGGTCGTCGCGGCAATGTTTTGAAGATGATCTGGCATAACGGCCAGGGCGCCTGCCCATTCACGAAGCGCCTGGAGCGGGGCCGCTTCATCTGGCCGGGCCCGGCTGAGGGCGGGGTGACGATCTCGACCGGAGGCACCGATAAGAGACGTGGCGGCCGACATCGGTCGGATGAGGCCTTGCGCTTGCGATCGTGATGGATATGATTCCATCATCGTCGTGACCACATCTGAATCGCTTCCATCCGATCTTGCCGCCGCGCACGCGATGATCCTCGTGGAGCGCACCGCGTAAGCGCCGAACCGGGGCCGAGCCAGAAGCATTGCGTTTGGCCGGACTCCCGTGATTCAAACTCCCAAACTGGGAGCTCGAATCATGCGCTACGAACTCGCCGACTATGAATGGACTGCCATAAGGCCGATGCTGCCGAACAAACCGCGTGGCGTTCCTCGGGTGAACGACCGACGTGTCCTCAATGGCATCTTCTAGGTCCTCCGATCAGGAGCACCCTGGCGTGATCTGCCGGCGGCGTTTGGTCCGTACACCACTTGCTACACCCGGTTCGTCGGCTGGTGGTGTCTGGGCGGCATCATAGACGCACTTGGCGCCGCCCATGATGCCGCTGTCCAGATGATCGACACCTCCATTGTCCGCGTGCATCAGCATGGAGCTTGCATCTAAGAAACCAGCGCCAATCGATGGGAAGGTCCCGAGGCGGCTTGACGAGCAAAATCCATGCGGTGGTCGATGGCAATGGTCTGCCGGTACGGCTGGCGCGGAGTCCCGGTGAGGCCCATGACGTTCGCTGGAAAACTGCTGTCTCGCCTGAATCCGGGTCAATGCTGCTTGCCGACCGTGGCTATGACGCGGACTGGATCAGGTAGCTGGCCATGAAAAGGGCGCGTGGGCCAGCATTCCGCCGAAAAGCAACGGCAGCGATCCGATCTGCTCCAGCCCCTATCTCTACCGGGCTCGCAACCGGGTCGAGCGGTTCTTCAACAGGATCAAACAATGTCGTCGGATGGCGACGCGCTATGACAGGCTTGCTGCCAACTACGTTGCCTTCGTTCAACTCGCGTCAATCCCGCTATGGCTGCGCCTGAGCGAGTTCGCAGCCTAGAGCTGTGAAGCGCGATCGAAGATTTGGCAACGTTGGAGAACGATGTCGCGTGAGGCTATCGGAAGCACAGGGCTCCGAAGGCAGGTGTCAACCGAGGCGACAAGCATCAGCACGTCAGCGCAGCCCAGTTCGGATTCGAGCGCGCGTTCAACGGCCTCGATCTGTCCCTTGATGCGCCGAACCCGGCCGACAAGCCTAGACTTGCTCTTAATAGTGTGCGACACGCCGCCTAATATAGGGGGGTACCCTATTTTTATCAAGCGATGGCTGCTAGGCGGATTAGGTATGAAGACGCGGATCATCGCCGGAGGCGGACTGCTGGTCGTAGCGCTGGCGTGGACGCGTCCGTTTCATGCCCACGGTGTCGCGAAACCGATATTTTGCAGGAACGATAACCTTCGATGATCCGGCGGTGGCGGCCGAGCTCATTCTGCCGAACTTCAGCTTTCTGGAGTATCCCACGCAGGGAGCAACGTTGCCGAGAACAGAATGAACGGCGCTTTCGCGCGGCTACTAACTCCTACTTTGGCGTTCACGGTTGACAGCGGATGGGTCAACCAGAACCGGCCTCAGGGGCCACACTTCAGGTTTCGACAAGACGAATATTGGGCTCAAGTATGATCGCGAGAACCGTCACGAAGCCCTGGTTTCCGTCGGCCGAGCGTGGAACATAGCGCACTCCGGCGCAATCGCCATCGGGGCCGATGCGCCCCGCACCGTTCAGCCCGGTATCTTCTTCGGCAAGGGCTCTGGAGATCTTCCGGAATCGCTTTCGTGGCTGCGCGGGATCGGAGTGGCAGGTTCGGTCGTCGATGGGGTGCCGGTAGGCTCCGGTGGCAAGGCCTTCGCGCCAAATCTCAGCGGGGGCGGCTTCGACACCGTTCTCCCGCCCGCGGTCGAAACACTGCATTGGGGCTTTTCG
>NZ_JAFAVV010000407.1 GCF_019242285.1 Bradyrhizobium sp. | reverse complement strand
CAGTCCGCTCAGGCCGACACGGGCACGCGCGCCCGGCGGCTCGTTCATCTGGCCGTACACCAGCGCACATTTCGATTTCACGTTCGGATCGGGATGATGCGGGTCGGCGTTGACCTTGGATTCGATGAACTCGTGATAGAGGTCGTTGCCTTCGCGGGTCCGCTCGCCGACGCCGGCGAACACCGAGTAGCCGCCGTGCGCCTTGGCGACGTTGTTGATCAATTCCTGAATCAGCACGGTCTTGCCGACGCCGGCGCCGCCGAACAGGCCGACCTTGCCGCCCTTGGCATAGGGCGCCAGCAGATCGACGACCTTGATGCCGGTGATCAGAATCTCGGCTTCCGTCGACTGTTCGGTGTATTCAGGGGCGGGCTGGTGGATCGCGCGGGTCTCCGTAGCCTTGATCGGGCCGGCTTCGTCGACGGGCTCACCGACCACGTTCATGATACGGCCGAGCGTGCCGTCGCCGACAGGGACCGCGATCGGCAAGCCCGTGTCGGTAACCTCCTGGCCGCGAACCAGGCCTTCGGTCGCGTCCATCGCGATGGTGCGCACGGTCGATTCGCCGAGATGCTGCGCGACCTCCAGCACCAGGCGGTTGCCGGCATTCTTGGTTTCCAGCGAATTGAGAATTGCCGGCAGGTGACCTTCGAACTGCACGTCGACGACGGCGCCCATCACCTGGGTGACGCGACCGACCTGGTTGGCTGCTGTGGCCATCTACTCTCTCTCCTCGTTCGAAAATTAGACCGCGGTCAGCTTGACCGGGATATTGCCTTTGGTTGCCTTCGAGTACGGGCAAATGGTGTGGGCTTCCTCCATCAGCGCCTGGACCTTGGCCTTGTCGGCGCCGGGAACGGAAACCTTCAATTCGACCTCGAGCGAGAAGCCGCCGTCGGTGTTGAGCTTGACGTCGGCCGTGACCTTGGCGGCCTGGCCGTCGACGTCGTGCTTCTTGGCCAGCACCAGGATGGCCTGGCCGAAGCACGCGGAATAGCCGATCGCGAACAGCTGCTCCGGATTGTGGCCGTCGCCGGCGCCGCCGAGCTCCTTCGGCAGCGCCATCGCGAGCGCGAGCCCGCCATTGTCGAGCATCGCCCGGCCGTTGCGTCCGCCCTTGGTGGTAGCCGAGGTCGAATATGCCATCGCGTCCTCCTATTAGACGGCCTCGGCACCGGAGATGATCTCGATCAGCTCCTTCGTGATCATCGCCTGCCGAGTGCGGTTGTAGATCAGGGTCTGCTTGCGGATCATCTCGCCGGCATTGCGGGTGGCGTTGTCCATCGCCGTCATCTGCGCGCCGTAGAACGAGGCGTTGTTCTCGAGCAGCGCGCGGAAGATCTGGACCGCAAGGTTGCGCGGCAACAACCCGGTGAGGATTTCATCCTCCTCCGGCTCGTATTCATAGGAGGTCGTCGGGCCGGCACTGGCGGCCGGCGCGGCCACCTCCAGCGGAATGACCTGCTGCGCGGTCGGAATCTGCGCGATCACCGACCTGAAGCGGGAATAGAACAGAGTGCAGACATCGAACTCGCCGGCTTCGAAACGGGCGATCACCTTCTTGGCGATGTCCTCGGCATTGATGAAGCCGAGCTGCCGCACCCCGCGCAGGTCCGTGTGCTCGACGATCTGCTTCTCGAACTGGCGGCGGAGCTGCTCGTAGCCCTTGCGGCCGACGCAGAAGAACTTCACCTCCTTGCCCTGGCCCATCAGGGACAGCGCGCGTTCGCGGGCGAGCCGCACGATGGAGGAGTTGAATGCGCCGGACAGGCCGCGCTCGCCGGTGCAGACGAGCAGCAGATGCACCTGGTCCTGGCCGGTGCCGGTGAGCAGCACCGGTGCGCCGGGCGAGCTCGCCGCGGCGGACGCGATGTTGGAGATCACCGCATCCATCTTCTCGGCATAGGGCCGCGCGGCCTCGGCCGCCATCTGCGCGCGGCGCAGCTTGGAGGCCGCCACCATCTGCATGGCCTTGGTGATCTTCTGCGTCGCCCTGGTGGAGGCGATACGGACCCGCATGTCTTTCAGTGACGCCATTGCGGCAGACTCAATCCTCTATGAACAGCCCCGATCTGCGCCTCGCCCGCTCCCCACCTCTCCGCGAAGGAGGCGACGAGGAGCGGGTTTCGCCCCCGGCAAGGCCTTATGAAAACGTCTTGGCGTAGCCCTCGACCACCGACTTCAGCTTGGCCGCCGTGTCGTCGGACAGATCGCGACTATCGCGGATGGCGTTGAGGAGGTCGGCGTTCTTGCCGCGCAGCAGCGACAACAGTCCGTCCTCGAACGCCTTCACCTTGTTGACCGGCAGCGGATCGAGATAGCCGTTGGTGCCGGCCCAGATCACGCAGACCTGCTCTTCCATCTTCATCGGCGAGAACTGGTCCTGCTTCAGAAGCTCGGTCAGCCGGGCGCCACGGTTGAGCAGGCGCTGGGTCGTGGCATCGAGGTCGCTGCCGAACTGCGCGAACGCGGCCATCTCGCGGTACTGTGCGAGCTCGCCCTTGATCTTGCCGGCGACCTTCTTGGTGGCCTTGGTCTGCGCCGACGAGCCGACCCGCGACACCGACAGGCCGACATTCACCGCGGGGCGGATGCCCTGGAAGAACAGGTCGGTCTCCAGGAAGATCTGGCCGTCGGTGATCGAGATGACGTTGGTCGGGATGTAGGCCGACACGTCGTTGGCCTGGGTCTCGATGACGGGGAGCGCGGTGAGCGAGCCGGAGCCGTTGTCGTCGTTGAGCTTCGCGGCGCGCTCCAGCAGGCGCGAATGCAGGTAGAACACGTCGCCAGGATAGGCTTCGCGGCCCGGCGGGCGGCGCAGCAGCAGCGACATCTGGCGGTAGGCGACGGCCTGCTTGGACAGGTCGTCATAGATGATCACGGCATGCATGCCGTTGTCGCGGAAATATTCGCCCATGGTGCAGCCGGTGAACGGCGCGATGTACTGCATCGGCGCCGGGTCGGAAGCGGTCGCGGCGACCACGATCGAGTATTCCAGCGCGCCCTGCTCTTCCAGCACCTTGACGAACTGCGCCACCGTCGACCGCTTCTGGCCGATCGCGACATAGACGCAATAGAGCTTGATCTTCTCGTCGCCGGTGGCATTCAGCGGCTTCTGGTTCAGGATCGCATCGAGCGCGATCGCGGTCTTGCCGGTCTGGCGGTCGCCGATGATCAGCTCACGCTGGCCGCGGCCGATCGGGATCAGGGCGTCGATCGCCTTCAACCCGGTCGCCATCGGCTCGTTCACCGACTTGCGCGGAATGATGCCGGGCGCCTTGACGTCGACGCGACGGCGCTCGGTCGACTGGATCGGGCCCTTGCCGTCGATCGGGTTGCCGAGCGCATCGACCACGCGGCCGAGCAGGCCCTTGCCGACCGGCGTATCGACGATCGCGCGGGTGCGCTTGACGGTCTGGCCTTCCTTGATCTCGCGGTCGGCACCGAAGATCACGATACCGACATTGTCGGTCTCGAGATTGAGCGCCATGCCGCGCGTGCCGTTCTCGAATTCGACCATCTCGCCGGCCTGAACATTGTCGAGACCATAGACGCGCGCGATGCCGTCGCCGACGGACAGCACCTGCCCGACTTCAGAAACCTCGGCTTCCTGGCCGAAATTCTTGATCTGCTCTTTCAGGATCGCGGAAATCTCCGCGGCGCGGATGTCCATCAGCCTGCCTCTTTCATCGCGTGCTTGATCGAATTGAGTTTGGTGCGGAGCGAGCTGTCGACCATGCGGCTGCCGAGCTTGACCACGAGCCCGCCGATGATCGATGGATCGACCTTCACATTGAGCGCAACGTCCTTGCCGGTCACCGCCTTCAGCGCGTCCTTCAAGGCGTCGAGATTCTTGTCACTGAGGGCTTCGGCCACCGTGACGTCGGCGCTGGCCTCGCCCCTGAACTTCGCCACCAGCGCGCTGAAGGCGCGGATCACGTCGGCGACCGCGAACAGACGACGGTTGGCGGTGAGCACCTTCAGGAAGTTGGCGGCGATGCCCGATATTTCGGCCTTCTCCAGCACGGCTGCCAGCGCCTTGGCCTGCGTATCGGCCGAGAACACCGGGCTGCGCACCAGCCGTCTCAGGTCATCGCTCTCGGTCAGCAGCTGATGGAACTTGTCGAGATCGGCTTTGACCGCATCGACGGATTTCTCATCGCGGGCCAATTCGAACAGGGCCGTCGCATAACGGCCGGATACTCCGGAGACAGACGGGTCTTCTGCAGCCACAACCTAGCTCTTTATAGCTGTCAAATCCGCAAGGGAAAAACCGTCGCCACGGGAAGCGGCGCCTAGCGATCCAAGCCCTTGGAATTCAAGCGGGACTTCGATTTTCGACCGGTACGGGACGTGACCGATGCTGAAAAAATCGAGGCTTAGCTAACATAGCGGGCGCGCAGGTGCAACACGACCGCGTGATGGCGTGCGCCATCACCACGGACCCCAGTCGGGCCGGCAGCACCGGCACTCCTGCAAACCGCATCTCTACCTCGGTACCTCGCGAGCAAGGTCTTTCCCGGCGTTGGGAGGACGAGGAGTTCCATCCATTTTTGCATGGCGCCTTGAGGCTCACGCAGAAAGGGCCGGAATCGAGGACAGCACGCAATACTTGAGCAGAACTGCATACAATCCTCGATGACTTGCCAATACAGTATTCGTAAGAATTATAATGGTTAATCAAACGTTAAACTCTAAGATTACGGAACATCGGAGGATTATCGCGTCGCGGTAACAAGATGTTTCAGCCGCAGATTTGCGGGTTTTACTGCCAAATTCGTGCCGCATTGTGAAACGAAACGGCGCTCTCCTCGAAATGGAGCGGGGGTTCCACTTGCCACTTATGTGGCAATACTCACCTTAGGGACTGATTGTATGCATGCATTCCATAACGCGACAGCGGGAACCGGAGCCCGCTCATGTACGGTGGCTGCGGTCTTTGCCGCCACGATCCTGGTCGGCACCGCCACCGAGGCTTCGGCGAAATCCAGGCACCACCACCATCACTACCGGCACCATCACCACCACTCCGAGGTGCTGAGCGACGCCTCCAACGGATCGTCCTGGGGCGCCCCGGGCGGCTCCTGGCGCAACGCAATGGCGTCCACTGGCCGCAGCTTCTCGGGCGTCGCCTCGTTCTATGGCAACGAGTCCGGCAGCCGGACGGCCTCGGGCGCGCGCTTCAACCAGAACGCCATGACCTGCGCCCACCGCTCGCTGCCCTTCGGCACCAGGCTTCGGGTGACCCATGGCGATCGCAGTGTGGTCGTCACCGTCAACGACCGCGGCCCGTTCGTGCGCGGCCGGGTGCTCGATCTCTCCAAGGGCGCAGCCCGCGCCATCGGCATCGGCGGCGTTGCTCGCGTCACGGCCGAAGTCGTCTCCTGACAACTCTGATCTGAAAAAACGGCTCGCCTGCACTCTTGCGTTCGTCAACCGACGCATCGGTCTTGCATGCGCGCCAAAACAGCCCGCTCTCTTGGGGGATGGCGGGCTTTTTGATGCCGCGCTGCCGTCCCTTACAAAAAGCTCTGCGGATCGATATCGACCTCGAGCTTGAGATTGCCCTTGGTCTTGGGGCCGTTGGCCAGCCAATGCCGCAGATAATCCGACAGGTCGAAGCCGCGCGCGGACTTCAACAGCAGGCGGAAGCGGTAGCGGCCCTTGATCACCGCGAGCGGCGCCTCGGTCGGCCCCAGCACCTGCACGCGCTCCTCGCGGGGCGCCGTGGCGGCGAGCCTGCGAGCATAGCCTTCCGCGGTAGGCCGGTCGCCGGCGGAAACGATCAGGCTTGCAAGCCGTCCGAACGGCGGATAGCCCGTGCGCTCGCGCGCCTCGATCTCGTTGGCATAGAACGCCTCGCGGTCGCAGGCGATCAGCGCCTTCATCACGGGATGCTCGGGCTGGTGGGTCTGCAGATAGCCAATGCCGCGGCCCTGGTCGCGGCCGGAGCGGCCGATCACCTGGTTCAGCAATTGCCAGGTGCGCTCGGCGGCGCGCGGATCGCCATTGCCGAGGCCGAGATCGGCATCGATGACGCCGACCAGGTTGAGCCGTGGAAAGTGATGGCCCTTTGCGACCAGCTGGGTGCCGATGATGATGTCCACCCGGCCCTCGGCGATCTCGTGCAACTCGCTGCGCATGGTCTCGATCGAGGTGATGAGGTCGCTCGACAGCACCATGGTGCGCGCCTCCGGAAACAGCGCCGCCGCCTCCTCCTGCAGCCGTTCGACGCCGGGCCCGACCGCGACCAGCGACTGCTCCGCCGCGCAATGCGGACAGGCGGGTGGCCGCGGCATCGAGAAGCCGCAGTGATGGCAGACCAGCCGCTGGCGAAAGCGATGATCGACCAGCCAGGCGTCGCAGACGGTGCAGGCGAAGCGATGGCCGCAGGCGCGGCACAGCGTCAACGGCGCATAGCCGCGGCGATTGAGGAACAACAGCGCCTGCTCGCGCCGTTCCACCGCGGTCTTGATCTCGCCCGCCAGAAGCGGCGAGATGAAGCGGCCGCGCGGCGGCGCCTCGCGCCTCAGATCGATCGCCTCGATGTGGGGCATGTGCTGGCCGCCGAAGCGCTGCGGCAGCGCCACGCGCTGGTAACGGCCCTTGCGCGCGTTGACCTCGGTCTCGACCGACGGCGTGGCTGACGCCAGCACGATCGGGATTTTCGCGATATGCGCGCGCACCACCGCCATGTCGCGCGCGTGATAATGCACGCCGTCATCCTGCTTGTAGGCCTGGTCGTGCTCCTCGTCGACCACGATCAGGCCAAGATGCGCGTAGGGCAAGAACAGCGCCGAGCGCGCGCCGACCACGACCGGCGCCTCGCCCGCCGCGATGGCGGCCCAGTTGCGCTGCCGGGTGCGCGGGGTCAGTTCGGAATGCCACTCCAGGGGCCGCACGCCGAAACGCTGCGCGAAGCGGTCGAGGAACTGGCCGGTCAGCGCGATCTCCGGCATCAGGATCAGCGATTGCCGGCCGCGGCGGATGGTTTCGGCGACCGCCTCGAAATAGACCTCGGTCTTGCCCGAACCGGTGACGCCGTCGAGCAGCGCAACATGGAAAGTGCCGTTGGCGGCGAGCGCCCGCATGGCGTCGACCGCGGGCCGCTGCTGCCGCGAGAATTCCGGCTGTCCATAGGACGGGTCCGGAGGCGGCGGCGGCAGCGCGCGCGGCATGGCCTCCACGGTCAGCGTTCCTTCGTCCACCAGGCCGTCGATCACGCCCGTCGAGACGCCGGCCTCCTTCGCCGCTTCCGACTTGCCATGCAGCAGCCGGTCGGACAGGACCGCGATGACGCGCCGCCGCGCCGGAGTCAGCCGCGCCGGCACCGCGCCGGTCAGACGGACGCCGAGGCGCACCCGCTCCGGGCCGAGTTGCTCGCCCATCCGCAGCGCCATCCGCAGCACCATGCCGCGCGCGGAAAGCGTGTAGTTGGCGACCCAGTCGACCAGGCTGCGCAGCTCGGTCCTGAGCGGCGGCACGTCGAGCTTCTCGATGACGTCCTTCAGGCGATTGTGCAGCCGCGGGTCGGGCTTGGCATTCTCGGCCCACACCACCGCCAGCACCTCGCGGGGACCGAGCGGCACGCCGATGACATCGCCGGGCTCGAGTTCCATGCCCCGCGGCACGCGGTAGGAATAGGTCTGGTCGAGCGCGACCGGCACCAGCACATCGACCACGCGGGTCGATGCGGATGACGAAGAGCTCGCGCGCAGGGCATGGTCCATGGCGTCGTCAAAGTAGCGCGAAGCGGCAGAGTTAGCGAACGGTAAACGAAGGCGGTGCGATATAGTGGCGAATCAAACAACAGATCCGATATGGCCAGACCTGCCCCCGAAATCGAACCGGTCGAGCTCACCAGCGCCGACGCCACCATCGCATCCGAGATGACGCGCTGGCTGACGCATCTCCGCGCCGAGCGCAGGCTGTCGCCGAAGACGCTGGAAGCCTATGCCCGCGACCTGAGGCAATGCCTCGACTTCCTCTGCGGGCACTGGGGCGAGCGCGTCACGCTGTCGCATTTCGCCAAACTCGAAGCCACCGATGTCCGCGCCTTCATGGCGATGCGGCGGGCGGACGACATCGCCGGCCGTTCGCTGATGCGGACGCTCGCGGGCCTGCGCTCGTTCGGGCGCTTTCTCGAACGCGAAGGCAAGGGCCGCGTCGGGGCGCTGGCGGCGATCAGGGCCCCCAAGATCGGCAAGAGCCTGCCAAAGCCGCTGCAGATCGTGTCGGCCAAGCGTCTCGCCGACGCCGACGAGCGCGCCGGCGAGACCCGCGAGACCTGGGTCCTGGTGCGCGACGCCGCCGTGATGGCGCTGCTCTATGGCTCGGGCCTGCGCATCTCGGAGGCGCTGGGACTGAAACGGCGCGACGTGCCGAAGCCCGGCGAAGGCGACGTGCTGATCGTCACCGGCAAGGGCAACAAGACCCGCATGGTGCCGGTGCTGCAGAACGTGCTCGGCCTGATCGCGGACTATGCCGCGCTGTGCCCGCACCAGCTCATGCCGGAGCGGCCGATCTTCGTCGGCGCCCGCGGCGCCCCGTTGAGCCCGCGCATCATCCAGCTCACCATGGCGCGGCTGCGCGGCGCGCTGGGCCTGCCCGACAGCGCCACCCCCCATGCCCTGCGGCACTCCTTCGCGACGCACCTGTTGTCCCGCGGCGGCGATCTGCGCGCGATCCAGGAACTGCTCGGCCATGCCTCGCTCTCGACCACGCAGGTCTACACCGGCATCGACACCGAACGGCTGCTCGAGGTCTACCGCAGCGCGCATCCGCGCGGCTAGCTTCTTTTTGTTTTGACGCGTTTTCTTCACGCGAACCGGTATCCACTTCGCTCGAAAACGCTCTAGGCCGACATCCTCCCGTCACATCGGTTTGGCTCTTGCACCGGGCATCCCGTTCCGGCAATCGTGCCGCAGGGACAGCAGGAGGGGAGACCAAGATGAGCGCCCATGAGAGCATGGAGCATGCCGAGCACGCCGAGCATGCGTCCGGCGAGAACAAGAAGATCGCACTTCTGATCGCGGTGATCGCGTTGTGCCTGGCATTGTCGGAGACGCTGGGCAAGGGCGCGCAGACCGAATCGATCAGCAAGAATGTCGAGGCCTCGAACCTCTGGGCCTTCTTCCAGGCCAAGACCATCCGCCGCACCACGGTGCAGACCGCGGCCGAGCAGGCCAAGCTCGGCTTGGCCACGACGAGCGATGATGCCGCCAAGGCCGCCGTGCAGAAGCAGATCGACGACTGGCAGAAGACCGCGCAGCGCTATCGCAGCGAGCCGGAGACCGGCGAAGGAAGCGAGCAGCTCTCCGAACGCGCCAGGCACGCCGAGGAGGAGCAGGCGCTCGCGACCATCAAGTATCACCACTACGAGCTGGCCTCGGCGGCGTTTCAGATCGGCATCGTGCTGGCGTCGGCAACCATCATCACCGGGATGATCTGGCTCGCCTGGGTTTCCGGCGTGCTCACCCTGGTCGGCATCGCCATGACGGTGCTCGGCGTGTTCGAGCCGCATCTGTTGCCGCTGCATTGAGCGCAGCCCCAAGCGCCGTGTGGTAGGGTGGGCTAATCGTCAGTGTGCACGAAAGCCCGCCACGCAAAGATAGAAGCGTGCCCACCATTTCGGAACGATAGTGTCGATAAACGGTGGGCACGGCGCTTGCGCGCCTTAGCCCACCCTACGCAGCTACGCACTGCGGCTACCGCGCCGCGCGGACGCTCTTGCGGAAGCGCAGGATCAGCCGCAGCGTGCGCGCGGACCAGCCCTCACCGCCGCCGCTGATGATCTCCATGATGCGCGCTTTCACGGGATCGACGATTTCCTTGGCCTTGGCGCGCAGCATCATGACGAAGCGGTAGAGCTTCACGAACCAGCCCATCTCCATCAGCTTCGGCCGCGTCACGTCGAAGATGAAAGCGGTGACGCCGACGCCGAGCATCTTGGCGAACATGATGGTGAACACGGCGCTCATCCAGTGCTCGTGCATGAGCAGCCAGACGCCGACCAGCTTAAGCGGAAACAGCGGGATGATCGGCACGACGAACACGATCAGCGTCATCGCCGGCGACAGCGTGTCGATGCGCTCGCCGAGCCATCGCTTGAACGTGTGCAGTGGAATCGCCGCCACCACCGCGGCCACGATCGGCTCGAGGCGATCCCACAGCCAAGCCTCGATCAGGAAGATGATCGCGAGCAGCACCCAGACGGGTTGAAGGAGGCGGCGCAGCATCAACAATGTCCCTGCCCGGCACGAGCAGGGCGTCGGTCACATATGGATGGCGCGTTTGCCGACCGCAAGCGCGGCTTCCTTGATGGCCTCTGACCGGGTCGGATGGGCATGACAGGTGCGTGCGAGATCCTCGGCCGAACCACCAAATTCCATCAAGACGGCGGCTTCGTGAATCATCTCGCCGGCTTCGATGCCGATGATGTGCACGCCCAGCAGCCGATCCGTCTTCGCATCTGCGAGAACCTTGACGAAACCGTCAGTGGTCTGGTTGACCTTCGAGCGGCCGTTGGCGGTAAACGGAAACTTACCGACGGTGTAAGCTATGCCGGCCTGCTTCAGCTCCTCCTCGGTCTTGCCGACGGCGGAAACCTCCGGCGTGGTATACACAACACCTGGAATCACGTCGTAGTTCACGTGACCGGCCTGACCAACGAGGATCTCCGCGCAGGCCACGCCCTCGTCCTCGGCCTTGTGCGCGAGCATGGGTCCGGCCACCACGTCACCGATGGCATAGATCCCTTTCACATTGGTTTCGAAATGCTCGTTGATCTGCACGCGGCCGCGATTATCCATCGCCACGCCCGCCTCCTGCAGGCCGAGACCTTCGGTAAAGGGCACGCGGCCGATGCAGACGAGCGCGACGTCGGCTTCCAGCGTCTCCTGCGCGCCGCCGGCCGCCGGCTCGACCTTGGCGGCGAGCACGGCGCCGGACGTATCCACGCTGGTGACCTTGGCGCCGAGCTTGAACTTGAAACCCTGCTTTTCCAGGATGCGCTGAAACTGCCGTGCGATTTCGCCATCCATTCCCGGCAGGATACGGTCGAGGAATTCGACCACGGTGACCTCGGCGCCAAGCCGGTGCCACACCGAGCCGAGTTCGAGCCCGATCACGCCGGCGCCGACGATCAGCAGCTTCCCGGGGACCTTCTCCAGCGACAGCGCGCCGGTCGACGACACGATGCGCTTCTCGTCGATGTCGATGCCCCGCAGCCGCGCGATGTCGGAGCCGGTGGCGATCACGATGTTCCTGGTCTCGACGATCTGCGAGCTGGGATTGCCGGTCACCTCGACCTTGCCGGCGCCGAGGATCCTGCCCTTGCCCGGGATGACGTCGATCTTGTTCTTCTTCATCAGGAACTCGACACCCTTGACGTTGCCGTCGATGCCCTGCTGCTTGAACTTCATCATCGCCGGCAGATCGAGCTTCGGCGGCGGCACGCTGACGCCCATCTTGGCGAAGGAGTGCGCGGCCTCCTCGAACATCTCGGAGGCGTGCAGCAGCGCCTTCGACGGCATGCAGCCGATGTTGAGACAGGTGCCGCCGAGGGTCGCGTTCTTCTCGACGACCGCGACCTTCATGCCGAGTTGCGCCGCGCGGATCGCACAGACATAGCCGCCGGGACCGGTGCCGATGACGACGAGATCGTAAGTAGCCATTAAAAACCCTGTAAATGATCAATATGACAAGCGTTAGCGTCCACCCGTCACGTCGAGAGTGGCGCTGGTCACGTAGGAGGCTTCGTCCGACATCAGCCAGATGATGGCATTGGCGATTTCCTCGGCCTGCCCGATCCGCTTCATCGGCACCATCGGCGCCAGCCGATGCGCGCGATCCGGCTCGCCGCCGGACGCGTGAATCTCGGTATCGATCAGTCCCGGCCGGATACCGGCAACGCGGATGCCTTCGTTGGCGACCTCGAGACCGAGCCCGAGCGTGAAGGAATCGATCGCGCCCTTGGAAGCGGCGTAATCGACATAGGTATTGGGCGAGCCGAGCTTGGCGGCGATCGACGACAAATTGACGATGACGCCGCCCTTGCCGCCATGCCTCGTCGACATCCGCTTCACCGCCTCACGGGCACACAGGATGCTGCCGGTGACGTTCACCGCCATCACCCGCTGGATGCGCTCGGCCGACATCTCGTCGACCCGCACCCCGCTCCTGCCGACGATGCCGCCATTGTTGACCAGCGCGCCGAGCGTGCCGAACTTGTCGGCGGCTTCGAATAGCTTGAGGATATCGCTCTCCTCGGCGACGTCGCATTTCACCGCGATCGCCTTGCCGTTCCTGGCCTCGATCGCGGCAACGACCTCGTCCGCCGCCGCCTTGTTGCTGGCATAGCCGACGACGACGCGGTAGCCGCGGCCCGCGGCAGCAAGCGCGGTGGCGCGGCCAATGCCGCGGCTGCCGCCGGTGATGACAACGACTTTATCGGTCACATTTGCCCCCGATGATCCGACGCGTGCGGCTGGCCTGTGTTCCCGGCTCGCTCACAGATCCAGTACCAGCCGCGCCGGGTCCTCCAGGCTCTCCTTCACCCGCACCAGGAAGGTCACCGCCTCTCTGCCGTCGATGACGCGGTGATCATAGGACAGCGCCAGATACATCATGGGGCGGGCCTCGATCTTGCCGCCGACCACCATCGGCCGCTCCTGGATCTTGTGCATGCCGAGAATGCCGGACTGCGGCGCGTTCAGGATCGGCGTCGACATCAGCGAACCGTAGATGCCGCCATTGGTGATGGTGAAGGTGCCGCCCTGCATCTCCTCGATCTTGAGCTGGCCGTCGCGGGCGCGGCGGCCAAAATCGGCGATTCCCTTCTCGATATCGGCGATCGACTTGTGGTCGCAGTCGCGCACCACCGGCACCACCAGGCCCTTGTCGGTGCCGACGGCGATGCCGACGTGATAGTAGTTCTTGTAGATCAGGTCGGTGCCGTCGATCTCGGCATTGACGGCGGGGATGTCCTTCAGCGCCTGCACGCAGGCCTTGGTGAAGAAGCCCATGAAGCCGAGCTTGACGCCGTGCTTCTTCTCGAACACGTCCTTGTATTGCGAGCGCAGCGCCATGACGTGGGTCATGTCGACCTCGTTGAAGGTCGTCAGCATCGCCGCGGTGTTCTGCACGTCCTTGAGCCGCCGCGCGATGGTCTGGCGCAGCCGCGTCATCTTCACCCGCTCCTCGCGCGCGGCGTCATCGGCCGGCGACGGCGCCCGCACCTGCAACGGCGCGGCCGGCTGCGGCACGGGCGTGGGCGCAGCGGCGGCGCGCTCGATTGCCGCCAGCATGTCGCCCTTGGTGACGCGGCCATCCTTGCCGGAGCCCGGCACGGTGGTGACGTCGATGCCGCTCTCGGTCGACAATTTGCGCACCGAAGGTGCCAGCGGCGCATCGGCCGGCGGCGCCTTTGGCGCGGCGGGAGCGGGGGTGGCCGGCGCTGGCGACGGCGGCGCCGCGGTGGCGGTCGGTTTGGCCGCGGGAGCAGCAGCGGGCGCCGGCTTGGCGGCCGCACCATCAGTGATCTGACCGAGCAGCGCGCCGACCGCGACCGTGTCGCCGTCCTTTGCCGCGATCTCGCCGAGCACGCCCGCGGACGGCGCCGGCACCTCGATCGTGACCTTGTCGGTCTCCAGCTCCACCAGCGGCTCGTCGACCGCGACCGCGTCGCCCGCCTTCTTGAACCAGCGGCCGATGGTGGCCTCGGTCACGGATTCGCCCAGCGTCGGGACGCGGATCTCGGTCATGGTCTCTATCCTCAAATGAACCGTACGATCATCGCCGCCTCCGGCCGGTAGCGGCCGATGGCGGAAATGACCGCCGAACAATGCCTAGTTCAGCGCGTCGTCCAGCAGCGCCTTGAGCTGCGCCAGGTGCTTCGACATCAACCCGGTGGCGGTCGCCGCCGAGGCGGCGCGCCCCGCGTAGCGCGGACGCCGGTGCGGCGCGTTGATCTGATTCAGCACCCATTCGAGATAGGGCTCGATGAAGTACCAGGAGCCCATGTTGCGCGGCTCCTCCTGGCACCAGACCACCTCGGCGCCCTTGAAGCGGGAGAGCTCCGTCACCAGCGCTTTCAGCGGCACTGGATAAAGCTGCTCGACCCGCATCAGGTAGATGTCATCGATGCCGCGCTTTTCCCGTTCCTCGTAAAGATCGTAATAGACCTTGCCCGTGCACAGCACGATGCGGCGGATCTTGTCGTCCGGCACCAGCCTGATCTTCTCGTCGGGTTGCATCTGCGCGTCGTCATAGAGGATGCGGTGGAAGGTCGTGCCGTTGCCGAGCTCCTCGAGCCGCGACACCGCGCGCTTGTGGCGCAGCAGCGATTTCGGCGTCATCAGGATCAGGGGTTTCCTGATCTCGCGATGCAACTGCCGGCGCAGCACGTGGAAATAATTGGCCGGCGTGGTCGGATAGCACACCTGCATGTTGTCCTCGGCGCAGAGCTGCAGATAGCGCTCCAGCCGCGCCGAGGAATGCTCCGGTCCCTGGCCCTCATAGCCGTGCGGCAGCAGGCAGACGAGGCCCGACATGCGCAGCCATTTGCGCTCGCCGGAGGAGATGAACTGATCGAACAGCACCTGGGCGCCGTTGGCGAAGTCGCCGAACTGCGCCTCCCAGAGCGCAAGCGCATTCGGCTCGGCGAGCGAGTAGCCATATTCGAAGCCGAGCACGGCCTCTTCCGACAGGAGCGAGTTGATGACCTCGTAGTGGCCCTGGTCGCCGCCGAGATGGTTGAACGGCGTGTAACGGCTCTCGTCCTCCTGGTCGATCAGCACCGAATGACGCTGCGAGAAGGTGCCGCGCTCGGAGTCCTGGCCGGACAGCCGGACGTGATGACCTTCCTCCAGCAGCGAGCAGAACGCCAGCGCCTCGCCGGTCGCCCAGTCGATGCCGGCACCGGTCTCGATTGCCTTCGCCCGGTTGTCGAGGAAGCGCTGGATGGTGCGGTGGGCGCGGAAGCCGGCCGGCACCCTGGTGATCTTGCGGCCGATATCCTTCAGCTTGGCAACATCGACCCCGGTGACGCCGCGGCGGGCGTCCTCCTCCTGGTCGGCGATCTTGAACCCGGCCCATTTGCCGTCGAGCCAGTCCGCCTTGTTCGGCTTGTAGCCGACGCCGGCCTCGAATTCGGTGTCGAGCCTCGCCCGCCAGTTCGCCTTGGCCTTCTCGACCTCACCCTCGGTGATCGCGCCGTCGGCGATCAACCGCTTGGCGTAGACCTCCAGCGTGGAGGGATGCGCCGCGATCTTCTTGTACATCACCGGCTGGGTAAAAGCCGGCTCGTCGCCCTCGTTGTGGCCGTGTCGGCGATAGCAGAACATGTCGATGACCACCGGCTTGTGGAACTTTTGCCGGAACTCGGTCGCGACCTTGGCGGCAAACACCACGGCTTCGGGATCGTCGCCGTTTACATGAAAGATCGGCGCATCGATCATCTTCGCCACGTCGGACGGATAAGGCGAGGAACGCGAGTAGCGCGGATAGGTGGTGAAGCCGATCTGGTTGTTGACGATGAAATGCACCGAGCCGCCGGTGCGGTAGCCCTTGAGGTCGGAGAGGCTGAAGCACTCGGCCACCACGCCCTGGCCTGCGAACGCCGCGTCGCCATGCATCAAAAGCGGCATCACCGAGATGCGCATGTCCGGAGGATCGCCGTGCTGGTCCTGCTTGGCGCGCACCTTGCCGAGCACGACGGGATCGACGATCTCCAGGTGCGACGGGTTGGCGGTGAGCGACAGATGAATGCGGTTGCCGTCGAACTCGCGGTCCGACGAAGCGCCGAGGTGATACTTGACGTCGCCGGAGCCTTCGACCGCGTCCGGATTGGCCGAGCCACCCTTGAATTCGTGGAACAGCGCGCGGTGCGGCTTGGCCATCACCTGGGTCAGCACGTTGAGACGGCCGCGATGCGGCATGCCGACCACGATCTCCTTCACGCCGAGATTGCCGCCGCGCTTGATGATCTGCTCCAGCGCGGGGATCAGCGACTCGGCGCCATCGAGGCCGAAGCGCTTGGTGCCGGTGAATTTGACGTCGCAGAACTTCTCGAAACCTTCGGCCTCGATCAGCTTGTTGAGGATGGCGCGGCGGCCTTCGGGGGTGAAGCTGATCTCCTTGTCAGGCCCCTCGATGCGCTCCTGGATCCAGGCCTTCTGCGCCGCATTCGAGATGTGCATGAACTCGACGCCGAGGGTCTGGCAGTAGGTGCGCTCGCAGATCACGACGATCTCGCGCAACGTGCCGTATTCGAGGCCGAGCACGTGGTCGAGGAAGATCTTGCGGTCGAAATCGCTCTCCTCGAAACCATAGGAGCGCGGGTCGAGCTCCTCGCGGTTGCGCGGCGCCTCGATGCCGAGCGGATCGAGCTTGGCGTGAAAATGCCCGCGCATGCGGTAGGCGCGGATCAGCATCAGCGCGCGGACCGAATCGCGCGTCGCCTGATGCAGTTCGGCGACCGAAACCTCGCCGCCCTTGTCCTTCTTTTCCTTGGCCTTGGCGGCGATCTTGCCGGACACCACCTTCTCGACGCTCGCCCAGTTGCCGTCGAGTGCGGAGGTGAGATCATCCTGCGGCACCAGCGGCCAGTTGTCGCGGCCCCAGGACGGCCCCTCGACAGTCTTGCGGACGTCGGCCGGCGTGTCCTTCAGGCTCTTGAAGAACTCCTGCCACTCGCCGTCGACCGAGGCAGGATCCTGCTCGTAGCGGGCGTAGATTTCGTCGATATAGGTGGCGTTTGTGCCCTGCAGAAAGGAGGAGCGGGCAAAAGCGGCGTTCGCATCCTGGCGAGACATGATGGCGTCCTGGATTTCTTATTCGCGCGTGGCAGACGGCGCTAACGCCGATCCCGCAACGGGTCGGCGTGGTCTTGCAAGACCCATACCCTATGTAAGCGAAAACTTCGCGCTTAAAAGAACCAAGTGATGAATTACGGTTTCAATTTTTCGGCAAGCGTGTGCCCGAGCCGCGCCGGCGACGGCGAGACGGTGATTCCTGCCGCTTCCATTGCCGCGGTCTTGGAGGCGGCATCGCCCTTGCCGCCGGAAATGATCGCGCCGGCATGGCCCATGCGACGGCCGGGAGGCGCGGTGACGCCGGCGATGAAGCCGACCATCGGCTTCTTGCGGCCGCGCCTGGCTTCGTCCTTGAGGAACTGCGCAGCGTCCTCCTCGGCGGAGCCGCCGATCTCACCGATCATCACGATCGATTTGGTGTGCTCGTCGGCCAGGAACATCTCCAGCACATCGATGAATTCGGTGCCCTTGACCGGGTCGCCGCCGATGCCGACCGCGGTGGTCTGGCCGAGCCCTTCCTGGGTGGTCTGGAACACCGCCTCATAGGTCAGCGTGCCCGAGCGCGAGACGATGCCGACCGAGCCGGGCTTGAAGATGTTGGCCGGCATGATGCCGATCTTGCAGGCGCCGGCGGTCATCACGCCCGGGCAGTTCGGCCCGATCAGCCGTGACTTGGAGCCGGAGAGCGAGCGCTTCACCCTGACCATGTCGAGCACCGGGATGCCCTCGGTGATGCAGACGATCAGCGGGATCTCGGCATCGATCGCCTCGCAGATGGCATCAGCTGCGCCCGGCGGCGGCACGTAGATCACGGACGCGTCGGCGCCGGTCGCAGCCTTGGCCTCGGCGACGGTGTCGAACACCGGCAGGCCGAGATGGGTCGAGCCGCCCTTGCCGGGCGAAGTGCCGCCGACCATCCTGGTGCCGTAGGCGATCGCCGCTTCCGAATGGAACGTGCCGTTCTTTCCCGTGAAACCCTGGCAGATGACTTTTGTATTCTTGTCGATCAGGATGGACATATCTGAAGCTGCTTTCCGCGAAGGTACACAGAGAGAGGGTAGGCCTAGATTCGCCGGTAGACGCCGGTGAGCACGTCGTTCCAGCCTTCGGCGTCGGGCGAGAACTGGATCTTCAAGTTGTAGGTGTTGTCGTCGACGACTTCATAGACGTGGCGGGCGTTGCCGCGCAGCGAGCCGCGCACCAGCGTCAACACCTTGCCGGTCCAACTGCCCGAGGCGGGCGACGGCGGGTAGTAGCCGAGCGAATCGTGCCAGAACAGTTTGTAGAGCCGGTCCTCGCGGTCATAGGTGAACAGGCCGTGGGTGGCGAAACTCTCCTGGCCGTCGCGCATCTGGCGCGTGTCCTGGATCAGGTAGAAGCCGTTGAGGTCCATGCGCGCGGTGACACGCGAGGTCGCCGGCCCGCCCGCGACCCAGCGCGAGGGGTAGACCATCTCCTCGCCATTCCATTCACCGGCGAACGCCGCGAGCTTGTGATGCTCCGGCAGCGGCGAGGGCGCGGCAAGATGGTCCGGCATGGCGCTAGCTCCCTTTCACGGCGTTCACGATCTTCTGCGCGGCGTCGTCGAGATCGTCGGCCGGCAGCACGTTGAGCCCGGACTCGCGGATGATCTGCTTGCCCTGCTCGACATTGGTGCCTTCGAGCCGCACCACCAGCGGCACCTTCAGCCCGACCTCCTTCACCGCGGCGACCACGCCCTCGGCGATGACGTCGCACTTCATGATGCCACCGAAGATGTTGACCAGGATGCCCTTCACGTTCGGATCGGAGGTGATGATCTTGAACGCCGCGGTGACGCGCTCCTTGGTCGCCGAGCCGCCGACGTCGAGGAAGTTCGCCGGCGCGAGGCCG
>NZ_JAFAVV010000855.1 GCF_019242285.1 Bradyrhizobium sp. | reverse complement strand
CAGCAGGATCAGGTGGGGCAGCAGGTTTCCGAAGCGGCGATGCTCGACCATGACCTAGAGTCCGCTGACATCAGGTTGGCTCAAGCAGCGTCGGAGGTGCACCCCCTCTCCCCCTCCTTCACAGGGAGAGGGCTGGGGTGAGGGGCTGCTTCCGCAGCGGGACTCGTGGAGAGTCCCCCTCACCCGGATTGCATCCGCCTTCGCCCGAAGGCCGGCTTCGGCGGACAGGCGCGGGGAGAGGTAAGAGGAATCCGCGGCGATCTGATTCATCCCGTCACGCACTAATAGTGCACCTTCTTCTCGACATAGCGGAACTGGACGGCGGTCAGTGCGACCACGATGATCATCAGGATCACCGACTGCGCCGCCGAGCCGCCGAGGTCGGAGCCGATCTTGCCGTCCTGGAACACCTTGTAGACCAGCGTCTGCGTCGCGCCATTGGGCCCGCCGCCGGTCGCGGTATCGATGATTCCGAGCGTGTTGAAGAACACGTAGGTGATGTTGACGACGACCAGGAAGAAGGTGGTCGGCGACAGCAGCGGAAAAACGATGGTCCAGAACCGGCGCATCGGGCGTGCGCCGTCGATCGCGGCGGCCTCGATCACGCTCTTCGGGATCGATTGCAGCCCGGCGAGGAAGAACAGGAAATTGTAGCTGATCTGGTTCCAGACCGCGACGATGATGACCAGGATCATCGCATGCGTCCCGTTGAGCACCGGATTCCAGTCGATGCCGGCGCGTTGCAGCGTACGGGCGAACATGCCGAGACCCGGCTGGAACATGAAGATGAAGAGCACGCTCGCCACCGCCGGTGCGACCGCATAGGGAATGATCAGGAAGGTGCGATAGATCTGCACGCCGCGAATGTTGTGGTTGGCCATGACGGCGAGCAGCAGGCCGAGTGCGAGCGACAGCACCACGACGAAGGCCGAGAACACCAGGGTGACGCCGACGGCGTGGTAATATTCGGGTGTCTGGAGCAGGACGACGTAGTTCTCGAACCAGACGAATTCGGTCGAGAGCCCGAACGCGTCCTGCACCAGGAACGATTGCCACAAGGCTTGTGCCGCCGGCCAATAGAAGAAGACCAGCGAGACGGCGAGCTGCGGCAGCACCAGCAGCACGGCCAGCAGCCTGCCCGAGAAGATGGCCCGGTTCTCCATGCGCCCCCCGCCTGCAAGGCCGGGGCGCTAGGTCATCGACCCGGCCCCGGCGCTTCGCACGTCATTTGACCGCGGTGCGCTCGAACTGCCGCAGCATCTGGTTGCCGCGCGACACCGCGGCGTCCAGCGCCTCCTTCGCCGACTTCTTGCCGGCGAGCGCCGCCTCGATCTCCTCCGACCAGACGTCACGCATCTGCACCATGCCGCCGAAGCGCAGGCCGCGCGAGTTCTCGGTCGGCGGCTTGTTGGTCAGCTCCTTCAACGGCACTTCGAGGATCGGGTTCTTGTCATAGAAGCCCGATTCCTTGGTCTTCTCATAGGCGGCCTTGGTGATCGGCAGATAGCCGGAGACCTCGTGCAGGTAGACCTGCCGGTCGGTGTCCGACAGGAAGGTGAAGAACTTGGCGATGCCCTTGTATTCGTCGGCCGACTTGCCGCCCATCACCCAGAGCGAGGCGCCGCCGATGATCGAGTTCTGCGGCGCGCCGTTGACATCGGGAAAATACGGCATCGGCGCGGACGTGTAGTTGAACTTGGCGTTGGCCTTGACGTTCGGATAGAACGCCGACGAGGTCATGAACATCGGACATTCGCCCGAGGTGAAACGGCCCTCACCGGTGTTGGTGCGGCCCGAATAGTCGTAGCTCTTGTCCTTCTGCAGCTCGACCAGGTTCTCCAAGAGCTTGGTCTCGAGCGGCGTGTTGAATTCGAGCACGGTATCGAAGCCGTCGAGGCCGTTCGCCTTGCTGCCGATCGGCACGTTGTGCCAGGCCGAGAACTGTTCGATCAGCGCCCAGGTGATCCAGCCGTTCGAGAAGCCGCAGGTCGGGCTGGTTGCGTGCAGCTTCTTGGCGTCGTCGAACACCTCGGGCCAGGTCTTCGGTGGCTCGGAAATGCCGGCCTTCTGCAGCGCATCGAGATTGACCCACAGCACCATGCTCGACGAATTGAACGGGAACGACAGCATGTCGCCCTTGGCGGTGGAGTAGTAGCCGGTGATCGCCGGCAGATAGGAGTTGGGATCGAACTTCTCGCCCTGCTCCTTCATCAGTTCGTAGACCGGCTTGATCGCGCCCTTGGCGGCCATCATGGTCGCGGTGCCGACCTCGAACACCTGCATGATACCGGGCGCGTTGCCGGCGCGGAACGCGGCGATGCCGGCGTTCAGCGTGTCGGCGTAGCTCCCCTTGAAGGACGGCACGATCTTGTAGTCGCTCTGCGAGGCGTTGAAATCATTGGCGAGCTTGACGACGACGTCGTTGTTGGGGCCGGTCATGGCGTGCCACCACTGGATTTCCGTCACCGCCTGTGCCGGTGACGCGGCAAATCCCAGCGCGGCCACAAACACCGCAGCAGCCCCAAATCGTCGATCAATCATCGAAACCCCTCCCGTTAATCCGTCATCCCTCAAAAAATCGCCTAGCAGCGACGGATGACGGGCACATGACCGCAAAAGCCGGCGGATGGTACGGAAAAGCGGCCGCAAGGGAAGCAAAAAATCAGTCTCGGGAAGTGCACTCCCTCTCCCCGTCCTTTCGCCTTGGGTGGTGGGCACGCTTCTGTGTTCGTGTGGTCAACTTGCGTTCGCGTGGCCGCTTAGCCCACCCTGCCGATCGCGTCAGCGCTTGCGCTCGCCGCAAACCGCGCCGCTTGCGATCAGCGCCTCGACATCGTCTGTGGAATAACCGAACTCGGCGAGCACCTCGGCGGCGTGCTGGCTGAATTTCGGCGGGGTGCGGCGCAGGCTGGGCTTCGAGCGTTCGAGCCTGATCGGCGAGGCGACGCCCTTGTACCAGTCCTTCTCGATCACATCGCCGCGGTGGACGGTGTGCGGATTGGTCAGCGCCTGGTCGATCTTCTGCACCGGGCCCGCCGGCAATCCGGCCGCCAGCAGGCGGTCGCACAACGGCTCGGCGTCGTGCTCGCGGAACACCGCGGCGAGCTCCTCGCGCAATGCCTCGCGGTTGGCGATGCGGTCCTTGTTGCGGGCGAAGCGCGGATCGCTGCCGAGCTCCGGCTTGCCGATCTCGCGGGCGAGCTTGCGGAAGGTGCCGTCATTGCCGACGCCGATGAAGATGTCGTCGGTCCTGGTCGGAAAGATCGCGTAAGGCACGAGGTTCGGATGCTCGTTGCCGGTCAGCCCTGGCGGCCTGCCGTGCATGAAATAGTTCGCGGCATGCGGATGCATGATCGCAAGCCCGGTCTCGTACAGCGTCGTCTCCAGGAATTGCCCGAGCCCGGATTTCTGCCGCTCCGCGAGCGCCATCAGGATACCGATCGCGGCGTAGAGCCCGGTGGTGATGTCGACCAGCGGCACGCCGATTCGCATCGGCCCGCTCTGCGGCGAGCCGGTCGCCGCGATCATGCCGGTCATGGCCTGGATGATGGCATCATAGCCGGGATTGCCGCCGCGCGGGCCGTCGGCGCCGAAGCCGGAGATCCGGCAGTGCACGAGCTTTGGAAACCTCGCGCGGAGGACGTCGTCGCCGATGCCCCATTTGTCGAGCGTGCCCGGCTTGAAGTTCTCGATCAGGACGTCGGCGGTTTCGAGCAGCTGCATCAGCACGGCACGGCCGCCTTCG
>NZ_JAFAVV010000294.1 GCF_019242285.1 Bradyrhizobium sp. | reverse complement strand
GAGCAACTCGGGTTCGATCCTGTTCGTGTCCAGTAACTGACATGCCGTTCGGAGCAATCATCAAGCTCCGTCAACAACTTGCGCAATTTGTGAGTGAAAACTTCGGCCTAGGGTCCCGTCGCTCGCGGGTTTCACCATGGGCCGATTGTTGCTATTCAGCACCGATCGGGGCCTGCATGCAGGCACGCGACAGAATGGGGCACTGCAATGAAGCCTGCACGTCCACGCGTTCGCGAAGCCATCGAGGCCGGGCCCATCAATCGCTCCAGGCGATTCCCGATCGCCCTGCTCGGCGCCAGCCTGCTCGCCGGCTGCGACCAGCCCAACACCTTTCAGCCGCCACCGCCGCCGAAGGTCGATGCCGCGCTGCCGGTCCAGCGCCCGGTCACGCGCTACCTGGAGGCGACCGGCAATACCGCGCCGGTCAAGTCGGTCGACCTCGTCGCCCGCGTGCAGGGCTTCCTGGAATCGATCGACTACCAGGACGGCGGTTTCGTGAAGGAGGGCGCGACGCTGTTCACGATCGAACCCGAAACCTACAAGCTCAAGCTCCACCAGGCGCAGGCCGCCGAAGCCGGCGCGCAGGCGACCGTCAAGCAGACCGAGGCGGATTTCAACCGGCAGAAGGACCTCGTCGCACGCCAGGCCGTGTCGCAGGCCACGCTCGACACCTCGACCTCCAACCGCGACAACGCCCAAGCCAATTTGCAGCAGGCCCAGGTCAGCACCAGGATCGCGCAGATCAACTACGGCTACACCAAGGTCACCGCGCCGTTCGACGGCGTGGTCAGCGCGCACCTGGTCTCGATCGGCGAGCTGGTCGGCGCGGCCTCGCCGACCCAGCTCGCCACCATCGTGGCGCTCGATCCGATCTATGCGAACTTCACCGTCAACGAGCAGGACGTGCTGCGGATCCGCGCCGAAGCCTCGCGCCGCGGCCTGACACCAGCCGATCTGAAGCAGTTTCCGGTCGAGATCGGCCTGCAGACCGAAACCGGCTACCCGCATCGGGGAACGCTCGACTACGTCGCGCCGACGGTCAACCAGTCCACCGGCACGCTCGCCGCGCGCGCGCTGATTCCCAATCCCGGCCGGGTGCTGCTGCCCGGCTATTTCGTCCGCGTCCGCCTGCCGAACGATCGATCGGTGAACGCCCTGCTGGTCCCGGATACCGCAATCGGCAGCGACCAGGGTGGGCGCTACGTGCTGGTCGTCAACGCCGACAATGTGGTCGAGCAGCGCAAGGTGACGATCTCCCAGCTCGACAACGGATTGCGGGTCGTCGAGAGCGGCCTAAAGCCGGACGACCGCGTGGTGATCGCCGGTCTGCTGCGCGCCATTCCCGGGCAGAAGGTCGATCCGCAGATGCAGAACATCGAGGCGCCGAAGCCGGACGATTCCAAGGCGGCTGCCAAGTAGGATCAGGCCATGATCTCAAAATTCTTCATCGAGCGACCGGTCCTCTCCAACGTCATCGCCATCCTGATGATCCTGATCGGCGGCGTCGCGCTGTTCGAGCTCGCGGTCGCGCAATATCCCGACGTGGTGCCGCCGACCGTCCAGGTCACCACGCGCTATCCCGGCGCCAGCGCGAAAACCGTGATCGACACCGTCGCGCTGCCGATCGAGCAGCAGGTCAACGGCGTCGAGGGCATGATCTACATGCAGTCCTATGCCGCCGCTGACGGCACCTACAGCCTCACGGTGACCTTCAAGATCGGCACCGACCTGAACTTCGCGCAGGTGCTGGTGCAGAACCGCGTCTCGTCGGCGCTGTCGCAACTGCCGCAGTCGGTGCAGAACCAGGGCGTCACGGTGCAGAAGAGATCGACCTCGATCCTGCTGTTCGTGACGCTGACCTCGCCCGACGCGCGGCATGACAGCCTGTATCTCAGCAACTACGCCACCATCAACCTGAAAGACGAGCTGTCACGCCTGCCCGGCGTGGGCAATGTCACGGTGTTCGGGGCCGGACAATATTCGATGCGGATCTGGCTCGACCCCAACAAGCTGCAGGCGCGCGGATTGATGCCGCAGGACGTGATCCAGGCGATCCAGCAGCAGAGTCAGCAGGTCGCCGCCGGCCAGGTCGGCGCACCGCCGACGCCACCGGGACAGGCCTTCCAGGTCACGCTCAACGTCAACGGCCGCCTCGACGACACGAAGCAATTCGAGGACATCATCGTCAAGACCGGCGCCAGCGGCGACGTGACGCGGGTGCGCGACGTCGGCTCGGTCGAGCTCGGCGCGCAGACCTACAGCCAGATGTTCTCGCTCAACAAGCAGCCCGCCGCCGGCATCGGCGTGTTCCAGTCGCCCGGCGCCAACGCGCTCCAGGTCGAAAAGGCGGTCGAAAGCAAGATGGCCGAGCTTGCGCGCGCATTCCCGCAAGGGATCAAATACGACACGCCGTTCGACACCACCAAGTTCGTCTCCGCCTCGATCAACGAGGTCTACAAGACGCTGATCGAAGCCGGCCTGCTGGTGCTGGTCGTGATCCTGGTGTTCCTGCAGGACTGGCGGGCGATGCTGGTGCCGGCCACCACCGTGCCTGTCACCATCATCGGCGCGTTCGCCGGCATGGCCGCGCTCGGCTTCACCATCAATCTCTCCACCCTGTTTGCGATCGTGCTCGCGATCGGCATCGTGGTCGACGACGCCATCGTCGTGGTCGAGGGCGCCGCCCACAATATCGAGCAGGGCATGTCGGGCCATGACGCCGCGATCAAGGCGATGGACGCGCTGTTCGGGCCCATCATCGGCATCACCTTGGTGCTGATCTCGGTGTTCCTGCCGGCCTCTTTCCTGCCGGGGCTCACGGGGCGCATGTATGCGCAGTTCGCGCTGGTGATCGCGGCGACCGCGCTGCTCTCCGCGATCAACGCCGCGACCTTGAAGCCGACGCAATGCGCGCTGTGGCTCAGGCCCGCGGTGCCGCCGGCGCAACGCAACTGGTTCTACCGCGGCTTCAACGGCGTCTACAGCCGGCTCGAGCGCGGCTATGCCCGGCTGGTCGGCTCGCTGGCGCGCCACGCCGGCGTGTCGGTGATCGCGGCATTGATCCTGATCGGCATCGGCGGCTACGGCCTGTCGCGGGTGCCGACCGGCTTCCTGCCGATCGAGGATCAGGGCTACCTGATCGCCGCGGTGCAGTTGCCCGACGGTGCTGCGCTCGACCGCACCCAGAAGGTGCTCGACCAGGTCAGCGAGATCGCAGGAAAGGCGCCCGGCGTCGCTCAGGTCATCACCATCGCCGGCATCTCGGCGCTCGACAACAGCGCGAGCCTCGCCAATGCCGGCGTCGCCTATCTGATCCTGAAGGACTGGGGCGCACGCGGGCCCGGCGAGGACCTGCGCTCGCTGGTCTATGGTCTGAACGACAGACTGGCGACGATCATGGAGGCGCGGACGCTGGTGCTGCCGCCGCCGCCCATCCAGGGCATCGGCAACGCCGCCGGCTTTGCCATGCAGGTCGAGCTGCGCGACGGCAACAGCGACTATGCCAAGCTGCAGGCCGTCACCGCCACGATCGTCCGCAACGCGCAGAGCCAGAGCGCGCTGCAACGCGTGCAGTCGCCGTTCCGCGCGCTGACGCCGCAATTCGATGTCGAGATCGACCGCGTCAAGACCCAGACGCTGCACGTCACCACCGACGAGGTGTTCTCGACGCTGTCCTCCTATCTCGGCTCGTCCTATGTCAACCAGTTCAACAAGTTCGGCCGCGTGTTCCAGGTCTATGCCCAGGCCGATCCGAACTCCCGGCTGACCCAGCGCGACATCGCCAACATGATGGTGCGCAACCAGAACGGCGACATGATCCCGATCGGCACGGTGGCGAAGATCACGCCCGCGGTCGGCCCGTCGCTGATCAGCCTCTACAATCTCTATCCCTCCGCGACCATCGTCGGCCTGCCGGCGCAGGGCTACAGCTCCGGCCAGTCGCTGGGCCTGATGGAGGAGATCGCGAACAGGACGCTGCCGCCCGGCAGCGGCTATGAATGGACCGCGATGTCGTACCAGGAGAAGGCGGTCTCGAGCCAGATCTACTACGTGTTCGGCCTTGCGATGCTGCTGGTCTATCTCGTGCTCGCCGGACAATATGAGAGCTGGACCGCGCCCATCTCGGTGATCCTGGCAGTGCCGCTGTCGCTGCTCGGGCCGATGGCGGTGCTCGAAGGGCTGAAGATCGACAACAACCTCTACGTCCAGATCGGGCTGATCCTGTTGATCGCGCTGTCGGCCAAGAACGCCATCCTGATCGTCGAGGTCGCGCTCGAGGAGCACGGCCACGGCAAGAGCGTCGTGGAAGCTGCCGTTGCGGCCGCCCGCGCCCGCTTCCGCCCGATCCTGATGACGTCGTTCGCCTTCATCCTCGGCGTGGTGCCGCTGGTGCTGGCGACCGGCGCCGGCGCCAATGCCCGCAAGTCGATCGGCATCACCGTGTTCTCCGGCATGCTGGCCTCGACCTGCCTCGCGGTGCTGTTGGTGCCGGCCTTCTTCGTCGTGGTGCAGCGCTTCGAGAACTGGCGGAAAGAGCGCAAGACGGCGCCCGTCGCGCAGTCGGGCTAGGCTGCCGCCGGCATCCTGATCTCCCGCGGCAGAACGAGGGCCGCTGCGATCGCGAGCAGGCAGAGCCCGGCAAAGGCGTGCAGCATGGTGACAAAACCGCCCTGCTGGTACAGCCATGCCACCAGGCCGACGGAAGCGCCCGCGGCCGTGAAGCCGATGAAATAGCGCACCGCATAGGCGCGCGAGCGCCATTCCTCGCTGGTGTACTTGCCGACCATGGCATCGTTGACGGTGACCTGGCCGAACGCACCCATGACGATGCCGATCGAGACCAGGATCAGCGGCAGGTTGGACAGGCTCGCGGCCAGATAGAGGAACGGCGCCAGCATGAACGACAGCGGCAGCGCCACCGTCTTCAGCGAGTGCCGGTCCAACAGCTTGCCGATGGTGTATTGCGTCATCGCGCCGAACACATAGACGCAGGCCGTGATGATCCCGAGCAGGGCCGGGCTCTTCGTGAGATCGGACAGGCGCTCGGCGAACAGTTTTGGCAGCGCCACCGTCACCGCGTTGAAAGTGGTGGAGATCGCGATCACCACGATCAACAGCGCCAGGATCACGCGCCACATGTCGCCCTTGGCGACACGCGCCTGGGCTGCCGCCTGTTTCGATCCCTTGCGATCCTCGTGCACCACGGTCCATGCGAAGGCCACGCCGATCAGCATCGTGACCACGCCCGGCGCGATGAAGGCAAAGCGCCAGCCGAAATATTGTCCGATCACGCCGGTGACCAGGGCTGAGGATGCCACGCCGAGATTGCCGAACACGCCGTTCAGGCCCATCTGGTGGCCGAGCTTCTCGGCATAGGACACGATCATCGCGGTGCCGACCGGATGGTAGATCGAGGCGAACAGGCCGATCACGAGCAGCGCGGCGCCGAGCTGCAATGGCGTCTGCACCAGGCCGACCGAGATCATCGATGCGCCGATGCCGAGGAAGAAGATCACCATCATGTGGCGGCGGCTCCAGCGGTCGCCGAGCCAGCCGGTCAGGAGCGAGCCGGCGCCGAACGCGATGAAGCCCGGCGTCGCGTAGGGCAAGAGTTCGGAATAGGCCATGCCGAGCGCCGGGCCCATGATGATGACGGCCGCGGCGAAGATCAGCATCGCATAATGGTCGATGAAGTGAGCGGCGTTGACGAAGCCGATCACCCGGCCAGGACTGTTCATGAGTTGAATCCTCGCTTTCCTTGCGAGATTATAGAATCCGGGACTGACGGGATGCCGCCAATGAGTGTCGCCTACCTGCCAATCGCGGAAATCCGGGCCAGCCACCGGATGGCTTCGGATGGCGTGCACCTGGTCGCGCGCAATTACCGCAAGGGCGTCCGGCTCGATCCCCACATGCACCGCGAGGCACAACTGGTCTATGCCGCCCGCGGCACCATGCAGGTGACGACGCCGCAGGGGCGTTGGCTGGTGCCGCCGGACCGCGCGGTCTGGGTCCCTGCCCGCCTCGTGCATGCCATCGACGTGCTCGCGGATATCGAGATGCGCACGCTTTATTTCGACCCGGTGTGGCTCAAACGCGAGCGCAACAGCAGTCTCAGGAGCGAGTTCGTGGTCCGCGTCTCGCCGCTGCTGCATCAGGCGATCCTCGCGCTGTTCGAGAAAGGCAATGCACCGGAGCGCAGCGCTCTCTTGATCAAGCTCGTGATGCTCGAGTTGCACCGGGCCGAAGATCCCGCGACGTTCATCCCGCTGCCGCACGAGCCGCGCTGCCGCCGCGCCGCCGATTTCGTGCTCGCCGACCTTACCGCCCTCCACGACATCGAACGGCTCGCGCAAAAGGTCGGCACCTCGGCGCGGACCTTGTCGCGGTTGTTCTCCGCGGAAACGCAGTTGAGCTTCAAGGCCTGGTGCCAGCGCGCCCGCATTGCGGCGGCGATCGAGCTGATGTCAACGTGTGATAATGTCTCGGTCAAGAAGATCGCTGCCGATCTCGGCTATGCCAGCATGCCGGCGTTCTCGCACGCCTTCCGGCAGGTCACCGGCAAAACGCCGACCGAATTTATGGCGACGCAATAGGCCGGACAGCGTCTCGTCACGGCAGACGAAAGCGGGTAGCATTCGTCGGAGGATTGGGCCACGATAGGCGAGCGGCTTGATTGTGATCGGCTTCGTCATAAATCCGATGTAGGCTTGCGCAACGGAAACGGATTCGACCCTAAGTACATGGCCAGTGCCTTCTTTACCGACTTGCTTGCCACCATCTCCGAGCGGGGCCGCTTCCTGCTCCGCCGTTCCGAGCCCATCGACGAGAGGCAGGATGCCGAGGGACTGATCGAGCTCTGCGAGGCGTTGCTGTCGGGCCGCGGCGAAGCCTCCGGTACGGCGATGGCGCGTGAGGTGCTCGACCGCTATCAGGATCTTCCGGCGTCGGAGCAGCCGGACTTCTTTCACGCGCTGGCGCGCCATTTCGGCCCCGACCGCGACCGCGTCGCCAAGGCCATCGAGGCCTGGCAGGCCAATCCCGGCGACGGCAATGGCGGCGAACTGCATTTCGCCTCCGAGCCGCGGCGGCAGGAACTGATCCGCCGGCTGAACCGCGCGCCGGGCGGCACCGGCGATCTGGTGGCGATGCGCGCCGACCTGCTGTCGCTCCTCGACGGTCACCGCGATCTCGCCGCGCTCGATCGCGACATCGTGCATCTGTTGGGATCTTGGTTTAACAGGGGGTTTCTCGTGCTGCGCAGGATCGACTGGTCGACCCCGGCGAACATCCTGGAACAGATCATCCGCTACGAGGCGGTGCACGAGATCAGCGACTGGGACGATTTGCGCCGCCGCATCGATCCGGTCGACCGCCGCTGCTACGCGTTCTTCCACCCTGCGATGGCTGATGCGCCGCTGATCTTCGTCGAGGTTGCGCTGACCGAGACGATCCCCGCCGCAATCGCGCCGCTGCTCGCCGTCGACCGACATGCGGTGCCGACCGACCGCGCCCGCACCGCGGTGTTCTATTCGATCTCCAACACCCAGCGCGGGCTCGGCGGCATCACCTTCGGCAACTTCCTGATCAAACAAGTGGTCGAGGAACTGCGCCGCGAACTGCCGAAGCTCGACACCTTCGTGACGCTGTCGCCGGTGCCGGGCTTCATGCAATGGGTGAAGACCGCCGATGACGTTCCCCTGTCGGATGAGGAACGGACGCAACTCGGCCGCCTCGACGAGCCGAAATGGTTCGAGAACGAGGAGACCACCACGCAGTTGCGCGCGGTGCTGGAGCCGCTCGCCGCGCACTACTTCCTCAAGGCCCGCACGTCGAAGGGCCGGCTGATCGACCCGGTGGCGCGCTTCCATCTCGGCAACGGCGCCCGGCTCGAGCGCATCAACTGGCTCGGCGATCTCTCGTCCAAGGGCATGCGCGAATCCGCCGGCGTCATGGTCAACTACCTCTACCGGCTCGAGGACATCGAGAAGAACCACGAGGCCTATGCCAATGACGGCGAGGTCGTCGCCTCCAGTGCCGTGAAGCGGCTGCTGAAGACCGAGGGCCGCAGGTTGCTGGACATGCGGCTGACCTAGCCTCTTGCGCGTCACGGAGCGCGCTCGGTGCGCTCGCTTGCGGCCTGCTTCTCGGCGGCGATGCGGGCACGGCCGGCCTCGACCATGCTCGCATTGCTCAGCTCGTCCGGCATCAGCGGCACCCAGGCGACGTAGAGCACGCCCGACACGCAGAGGCACGTCACCCCCGCCAGCACCAGGAACACCGGATCGGTCACGATGCGGAAGGCCGCGACGACGATCAGCAGGAACGACGGAGCCATGGCAAGCAGGGCCTTGTCGACATCGACGCCGACGCGGAATCCGCAGACCTGACAGCGGGCGTGGCTCGACGGCCCGAGCGCGAGCTTGCGCCACAGCGGCAAGCACGGGTCGGCGTTGCAGTGCGGACACCTGTTCATGGCCGGCTCGCTTGCGGATCAGGGATGCGGCACCTTGTCGTAGCTCAAATAACTATCGAAGACGCCCAGGCTGTCGGCCAGCGTAATCTCCACCGGCATCCCCTCTCCCTCGGGAAGGAAGGCCGTTCGCGGCGGCCCGTCGGTGAACCGGCTCGGATCTCCGTGGCAGTCGCCGGCCGTCTGCAACAGACGCTGCGACAGATGTCCGACCTGATCCGGCGTCAGGCTGTTGACCCAGCTTCGGAGCTGATCGGGCGTCATGTGCTTGAACTCTGCGTATTTGGCGAGAAACGGCATCTGAGCCGCGCCGGGCGCGCCAGACAACAGGCCATCGCGCTGGCTCAGCGCATCCGCCGCCGCCTCGCTGTAGCCCGCCGTCTTGAGGAAATCCTTCGCTGCGGCTTCGTACCGGTGCGCGTCCTTCTCCGAATCGTAGACCGACTTGCCGAGCACGCCGACGAGGGTGAGACCGAGGCCGATGATGCCCAGGGATGCGGACGCACCGAAGGCGGGTGCCACCGTCAGCCCGCCGCCGATCGCCGACGTGGCGGAAAAGAATGCGCTGCCGCCATCCTGCGGGACGCCGAGGCCGAATCCCGAGCGCGTCGCGCTGACGAGATCGAGCACCGCGGAGAGGCCGGAGAGAAAGTCAGCGGCGCTGGCCCGGCCGGCGAGTTTCCATTCGCCGCCGAACTGTCCCATCATCGACTGCCTGCTGACCATGCCCAGGCCGACCAGCAGCTCGGCGTCCTTCTGCGCGAAGCCGGCCGCGTCGAGCAGGAGCTTGATGTCGTTCTGCGGATCGGACGGGTTCGCTTTGAACTTTTCCCAGCTATTGACCACGCTGGCACCCGCGAACGCCACCGCCAGACCACGCAACATCTGGCCCGGCCGCGTGGTCTTGTTGAAGGTCTTGGATAGCGTCGCATCGGTATTGAGCTTCTTGTCGAGATCCCGCAGCGCCATGTCGACCTGGTCTTGCGTCTTGGCGGCGGCAACCCGATCGACCGTTGCGTCCACGAGCTTGACGGCCTTGTCGAGTTCGCTCTTGGTCACGCCCACCCTGCGCATCGCGGACTCGTCGGCAATGGCGCGGATCGTCCGCTTGGCCTCTGCAACGCTCGCCGGGTCTCGCAGATCGACACCCAGCAGGCTCGCGTTCACCCTGCGGCGCAGCCTGGCCGAGGCGATCTCGCCGGCGTATTTGCGTCCGATGTCGCCGACCTTGGACAGGGCGAAGATGTCGGCGAAATCCTTCACCCGCGTCGCGTCGGCGAGCCGGGGATCGGTCGCGATCGCGACGGAGAGCGCAACACCGGCAGCCGGATCGTTGGCGATCGTTTTCAGCGCGCGATCGGTGAGAGCCTGCGCGCCGGACAGTTGCGGCGGCAGCTCGTTCAGCGCCACCATCTGATCCATCAGCCGGGAGCCGTCGTCGGCGATCTGCCGAACGAGCCTGGCGCCCTCCGCCTGCCATGCCGCGCCCTTGCCCGTGCGGTAGGCCGTGATGGTCTGGGCGAGTTGCTCCGGCGTCATGCCGGTGCCTTCGTTTCGCACCAGCGCGACGAGCTCGGCGTCATGCTGGGCAAGCTTCCTGACGTCACCGGCGGCCTTGTCCTTGAAGGCCTGAACGCCGTCGGTCGCAACCTTCATGACGCCGCGATAATCGAGCCCGGCCGCCTGCATGCGGCGGGCAACGTCGATCGTCGCGGCCGGGCTGCCACCATCCGCGATCCTCTGCCGATCGCGGAGCGCAATGCCATCATTGATGGTCTGCACGACGATCGACGGATCGCCGGTGTTCTTGATCTGTCGCGCCAGCGCGATCGCATAGGCCGGGTCCGCGCCTGCGGCGATCGCGTTACGGATCGAATCGCCGTTCCACGCACCCATGGCCGCAAACCGCGCGATCGCGTCGTCGCCCGCCGGGCTGCCCGCGAGGCGGCCGGACAGATTGACGAGCGTGGTCGTGCCGTTGGGTCCGAAGGGCGAGCTCGGCAGGTGGTTCAGATTGTCGTTGCGAAACCGCTCATAGTCGGGGACGGCGCGGTCCATCACGATTCCGGCCAGATTCTTGTCGACGCCCTCTGTCACCTGATCGAGGCGCTGCATGGCTGCGGCGGTGCGCGCCTGCGGGTTGGTGAGGCCGTCCAACGGCTGGTGCAGTGGCTGGTTGGCCCAGGTCACGGCGGCATCGATGATCTTCTGAGCGCCGCCATCGCGCAGCAGCGCGTCCTTCACGGCCGGCGAGGCCGCCGCGTAGCCGTCGCTCAGCGCGCGGAGCGCGGCCGGCGCATCGTGTTGACCTTGCGCCTGCGCCATGATCGCGCGCGCCTTGCCATCGATCGGCGCCTGCACCGCGGCATCGTCGACGATCTTCTGGAAAGCCTCGCTCTCGGGCGCACGGGCACGAATCTCGGTCACGCGCGAGCGCATCGCCTCATCCGAGGCGGTCGTTCCGGCGCCGTGAGTGATCAGTTCGTCCTGCACCGACGTCTTCACGGCAGCCCATTTGCGCGATGCGTCCGCCTGCGCATCGGCGAGGTCCTGCGTGAGGACCTTTCGCACGCCCGGCGGCAATTTCGGATGATGCAGGCTGATCTCGATGGCGGCAGCCGATCGGTCTGCGGCTTCCGCATCGGCAACCTGTCGCCGCGTCGCGACGGTCGCCGGATCGTGCGTCGGCACGAACACGATGTCCTTGGGGTGGATACGGGCGGGATGCCGGATCTGCGGATTGGCCCTGACGACGTCCGACAGCCTGTCGCCGTTCTGCTGTGCCAGCGCCCACATGGTATCGCCGGAACGCACCGCGTGCGGGACTTCCTCACTGCCGATTTGCCGCGGCCCTCCGTGGGCAGCGCGGCGGCGTTGCGCCGCCGCGATCGCCTCCTCCATCTTCTTGCGATCGCCGTCATCGTAAGGCGCCGGCGAAACACCGGATGGGTGCGTGCTGCCGACTGCACTCCGTGTGGTAGTCATGTCGATCTCCGAACCCGATCCTCTTCCCGCAGAACTATATCGGCGGCGCTTGCAGCAACAATGACGGCGGAATCGAATGAATAATTATGTATTCAGTCGGTCCGGCCTGAGGCGCAACACGGCCTCGGGCAGATGCGCGGCGATTGCTGCCTGATGGCGATGATAGGCCAGCCCCACCGCGATCACGGCGATCCCGATCAGCGACAGCGCGAACGGAAACATCATCGAGTCCTTGAACACGGCATCGGCGAGATGTCCGAGATAGAGCGTGACGCCCAACGTCCCGAACACCGCATAGGCCCGCCGCATCAGGATCACCGACACGAACAGCAGGCCGACATTGAGGAGGCAGTACAGGGCGCGACCGATCTCGGTTGCGCTGCTCGAGGCGGTGATGCCGCCCCAGAACGCCATCAGTCCGAACAGATGCAGCCAGAACGCAAAGTCGCCGTTGCGGCTGCGATAGTCGACCACCCAGGCGATCACGATCACACCGAGGCCGAACCAGACCGACACTCTGCGGCGCGTCTCCCAGTCGAAATCCGCCATGCCGTACAGCCACGGCGTCAGGTCCATCGACATGAACCAGAGCGCAACCGCGATGATGGCGACGATGAACGGCACGCGGAAGAAGCGCAGCGCGACGACGCCGGCGAGGATCGTGGCGACCTCCATGAAGATCCAGCTTCCCTTGATCCAGACGTAAAAGTCGTGGACCGTGCCGGGCGCGCCGAACCTGCCCCACCAGCCGAGTTCGTCCTGGATGCCGTAGACCGCGAGCGGCGCCATCGACACTGCGACCGCGATCAACAGTCCCGCCGGTACCCGCAAATTCTGCCGATACCAGAGATGATGACCGGCCGCCGTGAACGCCGCGGCGTAGACGACGGCGCAGGCCACGAGCGCCCGTCCGCCCATTTGCGAGAACGCCACCGTCGAGAACAGGCCCAGTGAGCCGATCACGATCAGCGCGCCGGCGTACCAGAGCAGATTGGCGAAGTTGAATTTGGCAGTGGCCGTGGCGTTGGAGACGCTCCCCGTCGCCTTTGACAGGAAGGCGACGAGCCGTTCCAGGTCGACGGCGCTGATCACGCCTGCATCGGCGGCAAGGCGAAGATCGCCCTCCGAATATCTCATCACATCCTCTTTCCGACCGGGACATTCCCGTGTCCATTGCTTCAATCTAGCAGACATTGAACAATGTTCAATATATTTTTGAACATTGTTCATGAGATTCGATGACAACGCCTTCGTTCGAAATACCACCCTCTTCTCAATAGTTTACCCCCGAAAGCCGTGCATCATGCCGCAAGCGCCCTCATCTCCGCGTAGAGGTCGGATTTGCCCTCGAAGCCGATGCCCGGCAGCTCCGGCATCGTGATGTGGCCGTCCTCGACCCGAACTCCGTCCGGGAAGCCGCCATAGGGCTGAAACAGGTCGGGATAGCTCTCGTTGCCACCGAGGCCGAGGCCGGCTGCGATGTTGAGGGACATCTGGTGGCCGCCATGGGGAATGCAGCGCGCGGGCGACCAGCCGTGGGTCTTCAGGACATCGAGCGTGCGCTGGTATTCGCACAGGCCGTAGGACAGTGCGCAGTCGAACTGCAGGAAGTCGCGGTCCGGCCGCATGCCGCCATGGCGGATCAGGTTTCGCGCGTCCTGATGGCTGAACAGGTTCTCGCCGGTCGCCATCGGCGCCGGATAGAACTCGGCGAGCGCCGCCTGCAGCGCATAGTCGAGGGGATCACCGGCCTCCTCGTACCAGAACAAGGGATAGTCGCGCAGCATCTTGGCGTAGGCAATCGCGGTCTCCAGATCGAAGCGGCCGTTGGCGTCGACCGCGAGCTGCGCGTCCCGGCCGATCTCCTCCAGCACCGCCTCGATGCGCTTCTGATCCTCCGCGATCGGCGCACCGCCGATCTTCATCTTGACGACGTTGTAGCCGCGGTCGAGATAGGAGCGCATCTCGCCGCGCAGCATGGAGAGGTCCTTGCCCGGATAGTAATAGCCGCCGGCGGCATAGACGAACACGCGCGGATCGGCATTGCGTTGGTGGCGCTCGGCGAGCAGGCGGAACAGCGGCTTGCCTGCGATCTTCGCCACCGCGTCCCACACCGCCATGTCGATGGTGCCGACCGCGACCGAACACTCGCCATGACCGCCCGGCTTCTCGTTCCGCATCATCGCCGACCAGACCTTGTCGGGATCGAGATTGTCACCGGCCTCGTCGAGCAGCGATTTCGGATCGGCTTCGAGCAGCCGCGACGCGAAGCGCTCGCGGATCAATCCACCCTGTCCGTAGCGGCCGTTGGAGTTGAAGCCGTAGCCGACCACGGTCCTGCCGTCGCGCTTCACGTCGGTGACGACGGCGACGAGGCTCGTCGTCATCTTGGTGAAATCGATATAGGCGTTGC
>NZ_JAFAVV010000251.1 GCF_019242285.1 Bradyrhizobium sp. | reverse complement strand
GAACTATCGCGCCCGCACCCGCGTCGTATTCCAGAACAAGAACGTGATGTGCCAATACCGCGCGGTAGGTCACCCGATCGCGTGTTCGATGACCGAGGGCTTGATCGACCTCGCTGCGGCCAGGATCGGAATCGACCCGGTGGAGATACGCCGCCGCAATCTCATTCCCGACGATGCGTATCCTTGTGCGTCACCGTCCGGCATGAAGTTCGAACGATTGTCGCACCATGCTTCACTCGCAAAGCTCGTCGAGATGATGGACTACGACGGCTTGCGGGTCGAACAGATCGAATTGCGCAAGCGAAATATTCATCGCGGTATCGGGATCGCGAGTTTCATCGAGGTTACCAATCCAAGCGCTGCATTTTATGGCGTGGGTGGCGCAAAGATATCTTCGCAGGACGGTGCCGCGGTTCGACTGGATGCCCAGGGCGCGGTAATCTGCCACGCCAGCATCACCGAACAAGGGCAGGGTTCGGAGTCGCTGATTGCTCAGATCGTCGGCAGTGTCGTTGGCGTGCCAATGGATCGTGTCCGCGTCATGTTGGGTGACACCGACAATACGCCCTATGGCGGAGGAACCTGGGCCTCGCGTGGCGCTGGAATCGGGGGCGAGGCGGCGCTACAGGCCGCCAAGATCCTGCGCAAGAACATTCTGGACGTCGCGGGAGCGATCCTGCAATCCGCTGCCGACGAACTCGACATCATCGATGGCAATATCGTCAATGCTCAGGACAGTATCGTACGTATCGAGTTGAGGGAGCTGGCCCGTATCGTCTATTTCCGGCCCGACACGCTGCCGCCCGGCGTTCAGCCCGAATTGATGGCAACGCGTCACTTCGTGCCGCGAGAATATCCCTTTGCTTTCACCAACGGAATTCAGGCCTCGTGGCTCGAGGTCGACATCGAGACCGGTCTCATCAAGCTATTGAAGCACTGGGTGGTTGAGGACTGCGGCACCATCATCAATCCGCAACTGGTCGACGAGCAGATCAGGGGCGGTGTCGTGCAGGGGTTGGGCGCCGCGCTGTTCGAGAAATGCATTTACGATGAGCGGGGCCAGCTCATCAACGCGAACATGGCTGACTACCTGGTACCGATGTCCGGTGAAATGCCGGACATCGATATTGGTCATGTCGTGTCGCCGACGCTGGAAAGCGAGCTTGGTGCGAAGGGTGCCGGCGAGGCAGGGACCGCCGGGGCCGCGGCGGCCGTAGCCAACGCCGTCAACGACGCCCTCCGGCCATTGGGCGCCGCGGTGATCACCGAGATTCCGCTGACGCCGGAGCTCGTCCTGAGGGCCCTGCGGCACATCTGAGCAGGGCCGTTGCCGGCGGGCAGGTGGGACCTGCTACTCTGCCGCGCTTGAAATCGCGCCAGCTTGCCGATTTGTCACGACCACCTTGATTGCATCTTCGATCCGTTCCCTTGCATATCGCAGCGCGATCGGCAGATCCGCGAGGGGGAAGGTGTGGGTGTGAATCCTGGTCGCGTCGAACCGCTTCTCTGCCATCAACTCCATCGCGCGGTGGGTCGCGCTCTTGCCTTCGCCGCGGATACCATAGACATAGATGTTGTTGCGCACGACATGCGCGATATCCGTCATGACCCGCTCGTGCGGGAATGCGGCGAGGCAAATCTTGCCGCCACGATTGGTCATGTGGATGGCCTGATCGATGGTCTGTTCGCTGCCGGCACATTCGATCACGTAGTCAGCTCCTATTCCACCGGTGAGCTGCTTGACGACGTCGACCGGATTTTCCCTCGTTACGTTGATGACGCGGTCAGCTCCCAATTCCTTGCCGATCGCTAGCCGCTTATCGCGCGTTCCCGTCAATACCACGGGGCCAGCGCCGAGAGCTTTCGCAACCGCTACCGCGAGGAGCCCGATCGGTCCTGGACCAATAACCACGACACTTTCGCCGGCAACCAGGCCACCGAGCTCGGTCAAGCCATACATCGACGTTCCGGCAGTGACGACGAGGGTGGCCTCCGGATCGCTCATGGTGTCGGGCACGCGTATCAGTGTGTTGATATGGTTGACCGCGTATTCCGCAAAGCCGCCATCGGTCGAAAAGCCATTGGCACGATGGCCCTTCTCGGGTTTGCCGTAGTTGAGGCATGAGGTGTACATGCCCTGCCGGCATCGCTTGCATTGGTTGCACCCCGCATGGATTTCGACCGTCACGCGCTCGCCGATCTTGAACTCATCCACGTTGAATCCCAGCGCCGCGACGGTGCCCATGTATTCGTGGCCAGGCGTGAAGTTCTTGTTGAAGGGAAGGCCGCCCTGGATGCTGGCCGGCGATCCCCGATGGATGATTTCCAGATCGGTCGCGCAGATCGCGACCGCATCGACCCGGACCAGAACCTCGGCACGTTTGGGCACCGGCGTTGGCTTATCGCGCAGCAGCAGCTCATCGGGGCCACCGAGCACCCAAGCCCTCATCTGCTGGGGAACATGAAGTGCGGAAGAGGTCGTAACACCCTGAGGATCATACATGGCCGCGTTTCCTGGTCTTCTGTCGTTCAGAGATTCCTGTTTGCCGCACATCCGCAATCGGTTTCTCGGCAAAGTTCGTTGTATTCATACCACTGGATTGCGATTCAATCAGATCGATTTTGACCAATCATTGACGCCGATGGTTTATAGATCTCCAGCGCATCGACATCGGCGCCCCGTGCCGCCTTGGCCAATCGGAAGATTTGCCCGGCGAGGCTTGCCATCGGAATCGGGGTTGATGTGTCGTGCGCGACCGCGGCGACGGTGTCCAGATCCTTGAGCATGGTTGCAACATGCCCTAGCGGCGGCAAGTGAATCCCCTGGACCATGCGAGGCACGAACAGCTGCAACGGGATGGAATCGGCAAATCCACCGGCCAACGCTTCCGGTAGTCGATGAGCGTCGATGCCAGCGTTGACGGCGAGCCGGGTTGCTTCTGCAAGCACAGCCATGGTGCAGCCGACGATCACCTGGTTGCACAGTTTCGTGGTCTGCCCCGCTCCCGTCAGCCCCATATGTGTGAGCCGCCGCGCCATCGCCAGCACATAGGGCTCGATCCGCTGAATGTCGGCGGCATCGCCCCGGCCTTGAGCAGCCGCCGTGTCATGGGTAATCCCATCATTCCGAGCCCGAGATAGCCGAGCTTTTCATTGTTCGGCGCGGCGGCCATTGTCTACCCTACTGCGCTTGTCCGGTCTTCGGACTATTCCAGTCGCCGCCGGATCAGGCAAATCCTACGGGCAGCCAACAGCTTGCCTGATTGTTTGAACCATGAAAGGTTTAGGCCGCAGGTCACGCTGGCGCCGATCATAGGTGGAGGGGGCACAATGCGGACGGTTTTGAAGTGGATTTGGACGGCGGGCACCGTGGTCACCGTCCTGGGAAGTCTGAGTGCGTCACAGGCACAGCAGACCATTCGGGTCGGCTGGACCATTCCGGCTGAGGAATCGAAGTACTGGATGATGCGCAGGCCGCAGGAATTCCCCGATCTCGGCAAGACCTACAATATCGAATGGACGCAATTCCAGGGCACGGCGCCGATGACGCAGGCACTGGCGGCCGGGGCGCTCGATTGTGCCACCCAGGCGCCCCTGTCGCTCGCCAATGGCGTCGTTGGTGGCAACCTGAAGGCCTATATCGTCGCGCAACATGTGTTCGAGAAGCCCGGCGGCTTCTCGGTCTATTGGGCTGTCATGGATGATTCGCCGATCAAGACCATTGCTGATCTCAAGGGCAAAACCGTTGGCATCTCCGTGATCGGCGGTGGCACGCAGGGACCCTTCAACATGTT
>NZ_JAFAVV010000219.1 GCF_019242285.1 Bradyrhizobium sp. | reverse complement strand
ATCGGCGCCGCGAGCCTGGCCGACCGCGAAGGCGGGCGCGGCCTCGTTGTTGACGACGAGGCAGCCCTCCGCCCGAAAGGCGCGAATGCGCGGCAGAGATTGGCGGAAATGCGCGGTGATGGTCCACATCGGTCCGGACTTCACCGGCCGCCTCGCGTCGCGACAGACCGCGAGGAGCGAGGCCGTCAGCGCCGCGGACGGATAGGCATACCGGCTCGCGGGAATGTAGTGGCAGGAGACTCCCTCGTCCCGCAAAGCCTTGGTCGGCACGAAGAGATCGTCGACCTCGACAGAGGCCGAAATCGTCCCTGAGCCGCCAAGGAAGATGATGTGCCGCGCCCCGAGCGCGATCATCTCGTCGAGGCCGCCGGCGGCATAGGAGCCCTTGGCGGAGCGGCCGATCGCCATCGCCAGACCCTCATGCTCGAAGATCGCGAACGGATGGTCGGCCAGCGTAAAGTCGTCGACGGTTGCGCCATATCGCGCGACGACAAGATCCATGTGCGCCGAAATCACCGATTGGATGGCGAGTTTTGGCAGAGTGGGCCGCGGCCGGCCGTTGATTTCTTCGCAATAGTCGAACCAGTCGGCCGGATCGAAAGCCGAAGCGGCATCGGTGGTGTCCCATAAGAGCGGGAGGTCGTTGCGCTCGTCCGTCATGCTGCCTCCGCGAGCGCGGATGAGAGCCGCATCGTTCGGCGCAAGCGGATGGCGATGGCGGCAAGCGCGATCAGGCCAAGCGAGCCCGACAGCATCAGGACGGCGACGGCATTCAGCGACGGCGACAGGCCGATGCGCATCTGGGACGAGATCCAGACGGGCACGGTCGCCTGCGATCCGATGGTGAAATTGGTCACCAGCAGCTCATCGAGCGAAATGGCGGCGGCAAGGATCCCGGCACCGAGCAACGACGGCGCCAGGATCGGCAGCGTCACGGTGCGAAACACGCGGGCCGGCGAGGAGCCGAGATCGCGCGCCGCCTCCTCGATCCTGCGGTCCATCTTTTCGAGCCGCGTCCTGATGACGATCACGATGAACGGGGTGACAAGCAGGATGTGAGCCGCCGCGGTGCCAAGAACCCCGAGCCTGATCCCGGTGAAGACGAAGGTCGCGAGGAGGGCGACGCCAATCACCACTCCGGGAACGGCCATCGGCCCGTAGACCAGCAGCGCGAAGAACCCCTTCAGCGCAAAGCGCGAGCGCGCCAGGGCGAGAGCGCCCGGCAGGCCGATCAGCAGTCCGCCGGCCACCGCGCTCACGCAGACGGTCAGGCTCGTGCCGAGCACGCGCAGGAAATCGGGGCTTTGCACGACGTCGCCGTACCAATGGAGGGTGAAGCCCGTAAAGGGCAGCCCGGGGTTGCGTGCTGCATTGAACGAGAAAAAGACGACGGTGAGGAGCGGAGCGAAGAGAAAGACCAGGGCCAGAAGCGTGATGGTCTCGCTCAGCGGTATGTTCGGCCAGTCGATTCCGCCCTGCCGCCGGCCGGAGCCCGAGGCGTGGCGGGGCTTGGCCCTCCACAGTCGGGTCGCCAGCCGCTCGACGCCGAATGCGGCGCCAAGCACCACCGCGAAGCCGATGACCATGCTCACCGAAAGCGCCGCGCCAAGCGGATAGTTGCTGGCACCCCCGAACTGGTCGGCGATGATGGCACCGATCATCTGGCCATTCATCCCACCGACCAGCCGCGGCACGACATAGTCCGCGGCGGCCAGGATGAAACAGAGGGCGAAGGCGGTGCGAATGCCGCGCATCGAGAGGGGAAGCGTCACGCGCAGGAAGGTCTGTACGGGCCCCGAGCCCAGATCCCGCGATGCTTCCAGGAGATGGCGCGCAATGCCCTGCAGCCCGGCATACATGGGCAGAACGGCGAACGGCAGATATACATAGACGAGCGCGATGACGATCGCGAAATAGCCGTAGAGCAGGAAGCCCAGCGGCTGATCGATCAGGCCGATGCCGAGGAGCGTCTGGTTCAGGAGCCCGTTGGTGCCGAGGATCGTCGTCAGCGCATAGAGGCGGACGATGTAGCTCGACAAAAGCGAGGCCATGATCAGCACCAGGAGCCGAGGGCCCCAGATCTTGAAGCGGAAGCTGATGGCATAGGAGATGGCGTAGCCGATGACGACGGCGACGCAGGCGACTATGAACGAACACCCCAAGGTCTTGAGCAGGATCTGCGAATAGAGCGAGCTCGTCAGGACGCGCTGGTAATTCTGCAGCGTGAAGGTGGGGGTGACGGCAAAGAAGCTCGCCTTCCAGAAGCTGTAGGCGATGAGAAGGCCGAGGGGCGCAAGCAGCATGAGCGCGAAGTAGAGGGCGATCGGGACCATGCCGGGCGGCATGGTCCTTTCATTGAGACGCGCTGCGATCGCGGTGCGCGCGGGTTGCGCGAGTGTGAGCGGTGCAGATCCCTCGCTCTGACCGCTCATGAAGCCTTGAATTCTTCCCAGGCCTGGACCCATTCCTGGAACGGAACGTCGCGACCGCCCTCCTCGACGGTCACGCCGGGCACCAGGGGAGCCTTCTTCAGCACGTCGGCGCTCGATGAATATTGCAATTCCTTGGCGATCGCGGGGATCGCCTCGTCATTGACCGGGAAGGCCATGCTGTGCTGCGTCGTCAATTTCTGCGACTCCGTTCCCAGCGCGATATCGATGAACTTGTAGGCGGCCGCCGGATGTTCGGCAGCCTTCAGCACCATGAAGCAATCGACGTAGCTCCATGCGGCAAGCATCGTTGCCTGCACGTTGGTCGCCCCGGCTTTGCGGCTTTGCATCAGCGAGTCGGAATATTCGGGGAAGCCCACCCAGATGTCCTTGCGAGCGAACAGGGCGACTTCGTCGCCATAGTTGTGGATGGTGAGGACCTGCGGCCGGAAGCTCTTGAGCAGCTTTATGGTCTTGTCGAATTCCGCCCGGCTCAAATTGTTGGGCTTTTCAGCGCCGGCGAAGAACGCGAAGGTGGTGATGACCGCGTAGGGATCATCCGGAAGGCCGATCTTCTTGGTGAGCTTGGGGCTGAGCAAATCGTCGTAGCTCTTTGGCGGCTGCACCTCGTCGGCATTGTATTCGACGTAGCCGTGGCCCCAGTGGAACGGAACCGCAAAGACCTTGCCGTCGCGGCGGATGACGTCGGAGTCGCGGAAGAGCGGTGCGACCTTGTTCCAGTTCTCAAGGAGACCGGTGTCGATCGGCTCGATACGATCGAGCTTGCGCAGCTGGTCGATCTCGCCCTGATAGATGATGACCATATCGAAGGTGCCGGGCTGAGTGGTCTTGGTCAGGATCTCTTCGTTGGTCGTGTTGTAGGCCCAGCTGATGTTGAGTTCGGAGGGCCACGACGGCCGCGTCTCGTAGGGCTGGCTGCCGAGAATATTCAGCGGCCCCTTGGCGTTCTTCACATCGGCCGCGGTCAGGCTCGCGGCGCGGGCGGTCGGGATGCGAAGGCCGCCAAGCGGCGCAAGACCCATCGCTGCAAGGCCGATTGCCACTTGGCGGCGGCTGACGAAGCCTGCGCCGAACGTCGGTCGGCGACCAAATCGGTGCAACATTCTGGCACTCTCCTCGCTAGGATACAGGCTCGGCCGCCTGCGGCCTCGTGTTGCGGCGACCTGCGCGGTCCCAAGCTGCCACGATAACGCAGCCTAGCCGTGCCGTCCGGCGCCCCGTAGAATGCGCAATCCACGGTTTTGAACGGTAACGACGGGCTGCCCAGGCTCAGGCGACCGCATGCCGCCGAGCGTCTTCCGGAACCCCCTTCTTGCGCAAGTCCGTCGGCAGCTGGCCATATTCGCGCTTGAA
>NZ_JAFAVV010000003.1 GCF_019242285.1 Bradyrhizobium sp. | reverse complement strand
CATGGACACACCACCGTAGTCTATGACAAGGACGAAAAGGCGGTGGCGGCGCTCGCCGCCGACGGCGCCACGGGCGCCAAGGCGCTGGAGGATTTCGTCGGCAAGCTCGAGAAGCCGCGGACCGCATGGGTCATGCTGCCGGCGGGCAAGATCACCGAGGCCACCATCGAGACCCTGGCGAAATCGATGGAGGATGGCGACGTCATCATCGACGGCGGCAACACCTTCTGGCAGGACGACGTGCGCCGCGGCAAGTCGCTGAAGGCGCGCGGCATCCATTACGTCGACGTCGGCACCTCCGGCGGCATCTGGGGCATCGAGCGCGGCTACTGCATGATGATCGGCGGCGACAAGGCGGTGGTCGACCGCCTCGATCCGATCTTCAAGGTGCTGGCGCCGGGTGCAGGCGACATCCCGCGCACGCCGCATCGCGAGGGCCGTGACCCGCGCGTCGAGCAGGGCTATATCCATGCCGGCCCGGTCGGCGCGGGGCATTTCGTCAAGATGATCCATAACGGCATCGAATACGGCCTGATGCAGGCCTATGCCGAAGGTTTTGACATTCTCAGGAATGCCAATATCGACGCGCTGCCGGAAGAGCACCGCTTCGATCTCGACATCGCCGACATTGCCGAGGTGTGGCGGCGCGGCAGCGTGATCCCGTCCTGGCTCCTCGACCTGACGGCGTCCGCGCTCGCGGAGAACCACGCGCTCGACAATTACTCCGGCTTTGTCGAGGATTCCGGCGAAGGCCGCTGGACCGTCAACGCCGCGATCGACGAGGCGGTGCCGGCGGAAGTCCTGACCGCGGCGCTGTTCGCCCGCTTCCGCTCGCGCAAGCAGCACACCTTCGCCGAAAAAATCCTCTCGGCCATGCGCGCCGGCTTCGGCGGCCATCGGGAACCGGGGCCGAAGCCAAAGACTTGAGAGCATAACGATAAAGGACAAGGCATCAGAATGGCGAACGGTCACGCGCAAAGAAAGCCGGATTCCTGCTGCTTCGTCCTGTTCGGCGTCACCGGCGACCTCACCCATCGCCTCGTGATGCCTTCGCTCTATAACCTCGCGGCCGCGAACCTCTTGCCGGAGCGGTTTTGCGTGGTCGGCGTCGTGCGCAGGGGCATGTCGAACGAGACCTTGCGCGAAAGCCTGATGGAGGGCGTGCGCAAGTTCGCCACCCGCGCAGTGGATGACGCTATCGCCAACCGGCTGCTCGAATGCGTCACCGCGATCGAGGCCGATGCCAGCGAGCCGGGCTCTTTCGACCGGATGAAGGAGCGACTGGAGAAGCTGGAGGCCGCCCGCGATACCGGCGGCAACCGGCTGTTCTATCTGGCAACGCCGCCGAATGCGTTCGCACCGATCGCGCGCCAGCTCGGGCGCGTCGGGCTGGTGCATCAGGACGAGAACGGCCCGTGGCGCAAGCTGATCGTCGAAAAACCGTTCGGAACCGACCTCGCCTCGGCAAAGGCGCTGAACGACGAGCTGCTGAGCATTCTGAACGAGCACCAGATCTACCGGATCGACCATTATCTGGGCAAGGAAACGGTGCAGAACATCCTGGTGCTGCGCTTCGCCAACGGCATGTTCGAGCCGATCTGGAACCGCCATCACATCGATCATGTGCAGATCGCGGTCGATGAGAAGCTCGGCGTCGGACATCGCGGCAGCTTCTACGACCAGACCGGCGCGCTGCGCGACATGGTGCCGAACCATCTGTTCCAACTGCTGTCGCTGATCGCGATGGAGCCGCCGGCGAAATTCGACGCCCACACCGTGCGCTCGGAAAAGGCCGAGGTGCTGGCGGCGATCCAGGTCCCGAACGAGGACGAGGCGCTGCGCAATTCGGTGCGGGGGCAATATGGCCAAGGCCGGATCGGCGACGAAATCGTTCCAGCCTATGACGCCACCGAGGACGTGAGGCCTGACAGCACGACCGAGACCTACGCGGCGCTGAAGCTGACCATCGACAACTGGCGCTGGGCCGGCGTTCCCTTCTATCTCCGCACCGGCAAGGCGCTCGGGCTGAAGCGCACCGAGGTCGCGATCAAGTTCCGGCAGGCGCCGTTCGCAATGTTCGAATGCACGCCGGTCGACGGGCTGGCCGAGAACTATCTCGTCATCGGCATCGAGCCGACCGAAGGCATCACGCTGCAGTTCAACAGCAAGGTGCCGGGACCGACGATCAACATCAGCGGCGTGGAAATGAAGTTCCGCTACAAGGACTATTTCAACGCCGAGCCCTCCACCGGCTACGAGACCCTGCTCTACGACTGCATGATCAGCGACAACATCCTGTTCCAGCGCGCCGACGGCGTCGAGGCGGGATGGCGGGCGGTCGAGCCGTTCCTCAAGGCCTGGAAGCAGGCCGGCGGCAAGGGACTCGAGAAGTACCCGGCCGGCAGCGAGGGTCCATCCGGCGCCGCGGAGCTCCTGCGGCGCGATGGCCGTAGCTGGCGGAAGCTCTGACCGTGACGGAGCCGCGCGACCATCGACGATTGATCGTGGTCGCGGATGCCGCGGCGATGGCCGAGGCCGCAGCGGAGCGGCTGATGGCACGGGTCGATGCGAACCCCGGGCGCGTTGCGATCTGTCTGACCGGCGGATCGAGCCCGAAGCAGCTCTATCATTTGCTGGCGCGAGAGCCCTGCCGGACACGAATTCCGTGGGAGCGCGTGCACTGGTTCATCGGCGACGAGCGGTTCGTCGGCGCGACCGACCCGCTCAACAACATGACGATGGCGCGGAGCGCCTTCCTCGATGCATGCGCGCCTGCCGCGAACATTCACCCCATTCCGACCGATACGGCCAACCCCGACGCCAGCGCCGCGCGCTATGCGCGCGAGCTGCAATCCTTCCATGGTGCCGATCACCTCGACAACGCCCGGCCGCTGTTCGACATGGTGCTGATGGGGGCCGGGCCCGACGGCCACGTCGCTTCGCTGTTTCCGGGCTATCCGGCGGTGGAGGAGACCGCGCGCTGGGTGGTCGGCGTGCCGAAGGCCAATGTCGAGCCGTTCGTGCCGCGCGTGAGCCTGACCCTGCCCGCGCTCGCCTCCTGCCGGGAGATGCTGTTCGAGATCGGAGGCGCCGGCAAGCGCGCGATCTTGACGCGGTTGCTCGCCGGCGAGAAGCTGCCGGCGAACCGCGCGCGCTCGATCGGCGAGACGATCTGGCTGGTCGACACGGCCGCGCTGCCGGAGGATTTTCGTGCCCGCGAGCCCGAGTAAGCCACCCTGCGCGCTGATCGTGATGGGCGTCGCCGGTTCAGGCAAGAGCACCATCGGCGGCGCGCTCGCGGAACGCCTGGGCTGGGCCTACGAGGACGCCGACACGTTCCACCCCGCCAGCAACGTCGCCAAGATGAGCGCGGGTCAGCCTTTGACCGACGAGGATCGCTGGCCCTGGCTCAAGGCGATCGCGGCCGAGATCGACCGCGTCTGCGCCGGCGGCCGGAAGATCGTGATCGGCTGCTCGGCGCTGCGCCGGGTCTATCGCGATCTCCTGGTGCACGGGCGCGACGACATCCGCTTCGTCTATCTCGACGGTTCGCAGGCGTTGATCGCGGACCGCATCGGCCATCGCAAGGGCCATTTCATGCCGGCGGACCTGCTCGCGAGCCAGTTCGAGACACTGGAGCCGCCCGGACCGGACGAGCATGCATTGGCAGTGTCGATCGACGCGCCGGTCACGACCATCGTCGACGACGTCCTGCGGCAATTGAGGGGTGGTGCATGACGCGTATCGCGCTGGTGGTTTCCGACGTCGACGGCACGCTGGTGACCAAGGACAAGACGCTGACCGAAGCCGCCAAGGCCGCGGCCCAGCGGCTGCATGGGGCCGGCATCGGTTTCACCATCACCTCCAGCCGGCCGGCGATCGGCATGCGCTTCCTGATCGAGCCGCTCAAGATCACGCTGCCGGTCGGCCCGTTCAACGGCACCTCGATCGTCGATCCCGCCATGAAGGCGGTCGAGCAGCATCTGATTCCGACCTCGGCCGCCGCGCGGAGCCTCGATATCCTGCGCGAGTTCGGCGCCGACATCTGGCTGTTCACCAACCAGCAATGGCTGACGCGGAATCCCGACGGCCCCTATGTTCCGAACGAGAAGCGCGCGATCCTCGCCGATCCCACCATCATCGACGACTTCGCGCCCTATGTGTCGCGGGCCTGCAAGATCGTCGGCTCGTCGTCCGATTTCGACATGCTGGTGCGCTGCGAGGCCAAGATGCGCGAAGCGCTCGGCACGCAGGCGACCGCGAGCCGGTCGCAGAACTATTATCTCGACATCACGCCGCCCGGCGTCAACAAGGGCACCTTCGTGCAGGCCATGGCGAAGCGGCTCGGAATCTCCACCGACGCCGTCGCCACCATCGGCGACATGCACAATGATCTGGCGATGTTCGCCGTGAGCGGCCTGTCGATCGCGATGGGCAACGCGACCGACGAGATCAAGCGGCAGGCCAAGCTCGTCACCACCTCCAACGAGGAGGAAGGTTTCGCCAACGCCATCGACATGATCCTGCGCGAGAACGCCAAGGGGTAGAGTTCGCAGAGTGGGCTAAGCAGCCGCATGCACAGAAGCTCGCCACGCAAAGCCAGGAGCGTGCCCACCATTTTGAAGCCAGGCCGTGAGAGAATGGTGGGCACGTCGCTCCGCGCGATGCGAAGCATCGTCGCGTGCGCGCCTCAGCCCACCCTACCTCTCCGCTTCTACTTCGACCGCTGCATCGCGGGTTTCTCGCTGGCCTTGCGTGCCTCGTCGAGGTTGTGCGCGGTGTTGATCAGCGCGATGTGGGTCAGCGCCTGCGGGAAGTTGCCGGTCTGGCGGCCGGCACCCGTGTCGTATTCCTCGGCGAGCAGGCCGAGATCGTTGGCGATCCCGACCACGCGGTTGAACAGCGGCTCGGCCTTGCCGATGTCGCCGGCCAGCACATAGGCGTCGGCGAGCCACAGGCTGCAGGCGAGGAACGCGCCTTCGATCGGCTGGATCTCGTCGGTGATCTCGCGCGGGTCGTGCCGCAGCACGAAGCCGTCGCGCATCATGTATTTTTCGATCGCTTCGATCGTGCCGCGCACGCGCGGATCGGAAGGCGGCAGGAAGCCGACTGCCGGCAGCAGCAGCACGCTGGCATCGAGCATCTGCGATCCGTAGGATTCGACGAAGCTGTTGAGATCGGCATCGAAGCCGCGCTGGCAGACGTCGCGGTGGATGCACTCGCGCAGCACGCGCCAGCTTGCGAGCGGCGCCTCGAGGTCGAATTTTTCCGCGCTCCTGATGGCGCGATCGAAGGCGACCCAGGTCATGACCTTCGAGAACACGTAGTGCCTGCCCTCGCCCCGCCGCTCCCAGATGCCGTGATCGGGCTGGTCCCACACCTCGGCAAGATGCTTCAGCACCGCGCATTCCAGCGCCCAGGTGCCGTCGGCAAGCCGGTCGTGCGTCAGCACCCGCGCCTGGTAGAACGCATCGAGCAGCTCGCCATAGACGTCGAGCTGCAGCTGCGCATGCGCGGCGTTGCCGATCCGCACCGGCTGCGAGCCCTCATAGCCCGGCAGCCAGCCGGCCTCCCATTCCAATAGGCGCCGCTGCCCCAAGATGCCGTACATGATCTGCATGTTTCCGGGCGCGCCGGCGGCCGCGCGCAGCAGCCAGCCGCGCCAGGCCGCGGCTTCCTCGGTATAGCCCGAGTTCATCAGCGCCAGCAGCGTGAAGGTGGCGTCGCGCAGCCAGCAGAAGCGATAGTCCCAGTTGCGCGCGCCACCGAGCTTCTCCGGCAGCGAGGTGGTCGGCGCCGCGACGATGCCTCCGGTCGGCCCGAAGGTCAGCGCCTTCAGCGTAATCAGCGACCGCATGACGAGCTCGCGGTGCGCGCCTTCATATCTGCAGCGGCTGCACCATTCGAGCCAGAAATCCTTGATCTCCTCCAGCGCAACCGCCGGATTGATCGGCTCCGGCAGCGGCAGATGCGAGGGGCCGTAGGTGAGCACGAACGGAATGGTCTCGCCCTCGCCGACCACGAAATCGGCGACCGTGGTCAGATTCTCGCCGCGGGTCTCGACCGGCGTGCGCAGCACCGTCATGTCCTGCCCCGCGATCGCGAGCAGCGCGGAACGGTCCTCGTCGCGCTTCACCCAGGGAATATCGGCGCCGAAGCCGAAGCGGAGCACCAGCTCCATCCGCATCGGCACGCTGCCGCTGATGCCGCGCACCAGCCGGACGACGTCGGAGGCCTTGCCGCGCGGCGGCATGAAATCGATCAGCGCGACCGTGCCGCTCTCGGTTTCGAAGCGCGTCTCCAGGATCAGGGTGTTGTCCCAGTAGCACCGGGAGGTTTCCAGCACGTCCTCCGTCGGCGCGATCCGCCAGCGGCCGTTTTCCTCGCTGCCGAGAATGGCGGCGAAGCAGGCGTCGGAATCGAAATTTGGCCAGCACAGCCAATCGATCGACCCGTCACGACCGACCAGCGCCGCGGTCTCGCAATCGCCGATCAGGCCATAGTCTTCGATTCTGGAGGGCATTCACGCAAACCTTTGAAAAGAAGCCCGTCAGCCCGCCATGCGCGCCCGCTCCCGCGTCGCGACCCTGAGCGCCGCGACGTCGATCGCCGCAGCCATCTCCTCGATCGTCACCGGCAGGCGCTGGCGCCAGTTCGGATGCTCGTTGACGGTGCCGGGAATGTTGGGCTGATCGACGATCCCGAGCAGATCCTCCAGCGAGATCGCGAGCAGCCGCGATCGGCTGCGGGCCAGGAATCCCGTCACCGAGGAGAAATCGTTGCGATCGATGCCGTGGTCGCGCAGCAGTTCGTCCAGCATGCCGAGCGCATGCCAGCGCGCTTCGTCGGTTTCGCCGGGATCGAGGCCGAGCGAGCGCTTCAGCTTCAGGTCGCCGAAAGAACGCCAGCCGGCATAGGTCGAGAGGTCGTGGGTGTTGAAGGTGACGAGCGCCTCGGGCGAGAAATAGTCGACGCCGCGGAAGCGGCCGCCATCGTCGCGGGCAAACAGCATGACCTGGTAGGACCAGATGCCCCAGCCGTTCATCTGCTCGCGGAAACCTTCCGGCACGGTGCCGAGATCCTCGCCGATGACGACGCATTTGTGCGCGGCGCTCTCGAGCGCGGTCACCGCCAGCAGCGCTCCGAACGGCATCTGGACATAGGCGCCGTCCTTGGCGGAAAAGCCGTGCGGCACGAGATACAGCCGCTTCAGGCCGAACGCGTGATCGAGCCGGATCGCGCCGGCGTGACGCATCGAGGCCCGCAACATGTCGCGGAACGGCGCGAACGAGGTCAGTTCGAGTCCGGCGGGGTTGAAGCCGGCCAGCCCCCAGTTCTGGCCCAACGGCTGCAGGGGATCGGGTGGCGCACCGACCGCGAGATGGCGCGAGATCGCCGACTGCTCGTTCCAGGCATCGAAACCGTCGGACTGCACCCCGACGGCGACGTCGAGATAGAGTCCGACCTTCATCCCGAGCTGCCGCGAGAGCTCCCTGCAGGCGCGCAACTGCCGGTCCGCGATCCATTGCACGAACTCGACGAACGCGATCTCGCTGCCATCGGGTCCGCTGCGAAGCTCCGCGCATCTTCCGTCCGTCGGCCGCCGCCACTCCTCCGGCCATTCCCACCACGGCTTGCCGAAGCGGTGACGCAGCACTTCGAAGCTCGCGAAGCGTCGCAGCAGCATGCCGCGCTCGTCGCGAAACGCTTCGAGATCGGCCAGCCGCTCGGGCGCAGCGCCGACGCAAAATGCCGCAAACGCCTCGCGCAGGCCGCGCCATTTCTGCGCCGCGACCTCGGTATATTCCACCATCGGCGTCTGCCGCAGCCGCGCGATCACCTCGCAATCGACAGTGTCGCGATATTCGGGGATGGCGGCGACATCGATATAGAGCGCGTTCAGGAACAGCCGGCTGTTCGGCGCATAAGGACTGCAATCGGCGGGACGATCGTCGAATAGCGCGTGCAGCGGGTTGAGCCCGACGCCATCGGCGCCCAGCTCGTCCGCGAGCCTGATCAAGGCCTGCAGATCGCCGAAATCGCCCATGCCCCAGTTGCGCGCCGAGCGCACGCCGTAGAGCTGCACCGCGAGCAGCCAGCCGCGCTGGAAATCGCCGCCGAACGCCCGCTGCGGTGCGACGATAAGCGGCACCTCCTCGACCTTCTTGGCATCATCGCGCAGCTTCAACCGATAGGTGCCGCTCGACAGGCCCCTGGGCCAGACGATGGAGCGGGTGATCGCTTCGCCCCTGGTGATCACGCGCGATGGCGTCTCGATGGTCCAGCGCACCGGCAGCTTGGCCGCGGGGCTGAGCTCGGTCCGCGCCGGTTGTCCAGTACGGACCACGATCGCGCCCTCGACAAAGCGCTGAGGCCGGCGTACCGGCAGGGCATCGACGATGATTCGCAGCGCGGCTTCGTCGGTGATTCGACGCTGCCCCTGGCCATCGACAAATTCGGTGAGAATTCCGAGACTGTTGGCTGTGGTGTAGAGGTCCATTCGGCACGCGGTTTGCACGCGACGGTGGCGAGGCGTCGCTAAATTATCTAGATACGAAAACAGGATAGCCGTATTTAACGCTCTAGCCTACAGGACGTTCCGGCCGGGAACCAATGCCGCAGAAGAGGCTTGGTTAGGGAGGGTCGAAGCGTCTCCTTCTGGCATTAGGTTAAAGGAATGGGACGCCGGTTCCATGTCAATGGCATCACCGTGAACGATACAACTCAAACTGTCGAGAGCGCCGCTGCTTGCGGCGTCGTTCCGCCTATGTCACCCGACGGGCGCGCCCGCATGCAGCGGGCGCGAGTCGAGACCGCATGCGGTCGCATGGCTTGAGGGGACAGTGCCATGAACGTGCTCTCATCGATCGACGCCCATGAGCTGCCGGCCACCGATCTCGACGCCGACGAACTCTGGTACAAGGACGCGATCATCTACCAGCTGCATGTCAAGGCGTTCGCCGACAGCAACAATGACGGCATCGGCGACTTCGCCGGCCTGACCGAGAAGCTCGGCTATCTGCAGGAGCTCGGCGTCACCGCGCTCTGGCTGCTGCCGTTCTATCCCTCGCCCGGCCGCGACGACGGCTACGACATCGCCGATTACGGCACCATCAATCCCGATTTCGGGACCATGAAGGACTTCAACCGCTTCATCCAGGAAGCCAAGAAGCACGGCCTGCGGGTAATCACCGAGCTCGTGATCAACCACACCTCCGATCAGCACCACTGGTTCAAGCGCGCCCGTCGCAGCCACCGGAATTCGAGCGCGCGCGAGTGGTATGTGTGGAGCGACACCGACCAGAAATACCTGGAAACCCGCATCATCTTCACCGACACCGAGAAGTCGAACTGGACCTGGGATCCGGAGGCCGGCCAGTTCTACTGGCATCGCTTCTTCTCGCACCAGCCGGACTTGAACTTCGACAATCCGCGCGTGGTCAAGGCGATGATCCAGGTGATGAAGCGCTGGCTCGACGCCGGCGTCGACGGATTCCGGCTCGACGCCATCCCCTATCTGTGCGAGCGCGACGGCACCAACAACGAGAACCTGCCCGAGACCCACGCCATCATCAAGAAGCTCAGGGTCGAGCTCGACTCCCATTCCAAGAACAAGCTGTTCCTGGCCGAGGCCAATCAATGGCCGGAGGACGTCCAGGAATATTTCGGCAATGGCGACGAATGCCACATGGCCTATCACTTCCCGCTGATGCCGCGCATCTACATGGCGATCGCGCAGGAGGACCGCTTTCCCATCACCGACATCCTGCGCCAGACCCCGGACATCCCCGCCAACTGCCAATGGGCGCTGTTCCTGCGCAACCATGACGAATTGACGCTCGAGATGGTCACCGACGTCGAGCGCGACTATCTGTGGTCGACCTACGCCAACGACCCGCGCGCCCGCATCAATCTCGGCATCCGCAGGCGGCTGGCGCCGCTGATGGACAACGACCGCCGCAAGATCGAATTGATGAACTCGCTGCTGCTGTCGTTCCCGGGCACGCCGATCATCTATTACGGCGACGAGATCGGCATGGGCGACAACATCTATCTCGGCGACCGCAACGGCGTGCGCACGCCGATGCAATGGACCCCGGACCGCAATGGCGGCTTCTCCCGCGCCGATCCGGCGCGGCTCTACGCCCCCATGATCATGGACCCGGTCTATGGCTACGAGTCGGTCAATGTCGAGGCGCAGTCACGCAGCCTGTCGTCGCTCCTGAGCGCCACCAAGCGGCTGATCGCGGTGCGCAAATCGACGCTCGCCTTCGGCCGCGGCACCATGACCTTCATCCGCCCGGCCAACCGCGCGGTGTTGGCCTATGTCCGGCAGTACAAGGGCGAGGTGATCCTCTGCGTCGCCAACCTGTCGCGCTCGGCGCAGGCGACCGAGCTCGACCTGTCCGCCTGGAAGGACCGCATTCCGCTGGAGATGCTCGGCCGCTCGCGCTTTCCCGCGATCGGCGAATTGCCCTACATGATCACGCTCGGGCCGTACGGCTTCTACTGGTTCCTGCTGCAGGAGCGCGACAAGTCGGAGCCGGTCACCCCGCGCGCGGTGCCGGAGTTCGAGACGCTGGTGGTGCCGCTCGGCTCGACCTGGGTCTCGCTCGCACGCACCCGCAGCGTGTTCGAGCGCGACGTGCTGCCGGGACATCTGGCGCGGACGCGCTGGTATCCCGAGCACACGCCGGAACGAATCCGTCCAGGGCTGGTGTCGGCGATTCCGTTCTGCGAGATCGGCGACAACCGGCCGTGGCTGGCGTTCTTCGAGGCCACGCAAGGCGGCACCACCACGCGCTACCTCCTGCCGATGCAGATCGAGTGGGTCCGGTTCGATCGTGAGCGCTACAACCCGATCGCCTTCGCGGCCGTCCGGCAGGGCGCGCGGGAAGGCACCCTGCTCGATGTCGCGTCCGAGCCGATCTTTCTCGGCCTGTTGCTGCGCAACCTGCAGGAATCGCTCACGGTCAAGGAAGGCGAGCTGCGGCTCGAGTTCCGGCCGACCAGCCGCTTCACCGACCAGCCCGTTCGCGAGCCCGGGCGCATTCGCCCGATCGAGGCCGGTTGGATGAACAACACCTCGCTCGTGGACAGCGATTACGTCGTCAAGATCTATCGCAAGATGGAAGCGGGGACGGCGCCCGCGATCGAGGTCGGGCATTTCCTGACCGAGACAGTGGGCTTCGCCAATGCGCCGGCCCTGCTCGGCAGCGTCGAATTCATCGAAGGCAACAACCACTATGCAATTGCGACCGTGCATGCGCTGATCGAGAATCAGGGCGACGCCTGGACGGTCAGCTCGGCCTATCTCGATCGCTTCGTCGACGACTTCCGCCTGTTGGCCGCGAGCGATTCCGACCGCAAGAGCGACGAGCAGACGCCGTATCTCCGCTACATGTCGCAGGCCGGCTCGCGCGTCGCCGAATTGCACCTGGCGCTGGCGTCGCGCTCCGACGAAATGCCCTTCGCGCCGGAGCCGATGGAGCCCGACGGGGTGCGAGGCTGGATCAGCGAGGTGGAAGCCCGCGCCGCACGCGTTTTCGATTCGTTGAAGCGGCAGCGTGATACGATCAAGGAATCCGACCGCGCGCTGGTCGACCGCCTGCTCGCTCAGCGAGAAACGCTCGCGGACCTCCTCGCCAACCTGCTGTCGCCCGACGTCGGCGGCTTGACCATCCGTCAGCACGGCGATCTGCGCCTGGCGCACATGCTGATCGTCAAGGACGACATCTACATCAGCGGCTTCGACGGCGACGGCCGGCTTGCGCTCGACGAACGGCGCCGCAAGGCGCCGGCCGCGCGTGACCTCGCCTGCCTGATCAATTCGATCGACTACTCGGTCGGCGCTGCGTTCGACCGCGCGCTCGGCCTGGCGCCGGACGAGAAGGGCCGGCTCGGCGCCGCACTGCTCGGATGGCGCGACCGCGCGACGGCGGCATTACTGAGCGGCTATCGCGAAATCATGAAGGCTTCACGACTGTGGCCGGCGGACCAGCCTGCGAGCGATGCACTGCTGAAATTCTTCCTGGTCGAAAAATTCCTGTTCGAGATCGAGGATGAGCTGGCACGCCGGCCTGACTGGCTGCGCATTCCTCTGCTAGGGATGCTGCGCATTCTCTCCGAGCCCGCAAGCGAGACCCCGAGCGAGACCTCATGAGCAAACTTTCCGCCGAAGCCTACGCCATCGTCGAAGGCCGCCACGCCGACCCCTTCCACTATCTCGGACTGCACAACGAGGGCGACGGCGCCGTGGTGCGCGCCTTCCTGCCGGAAGCATCGAAGGTCGAGGCGATCGGCGAACACGGCGAGGTGGCTTCGCTGTCGCGGATTCACGATGCCGGGCTGTTCGCAGGCACCGCACCGCACGGCTCGCGGCGCTACCAGTTGCGCGCACAATATGGCGACAACGTCGTCCAGCTCGACGATCCCTACCGCTTCCCGCCGGTGCTCAGCGACTACGATCTCTATCTGCTCGGCGAAGGCACCGACCAGCAGCTCTATGACAAGCTCGGCGCCCATCCGATGACGCTCGACGGCGTCGACGGCGTGGCCTTCGTCGTGCTGGCGCCGAATGCGCGGCGGGTCAGCGTGGTCGGCGACTTCAATTTGTGGGACGCGCGGCGGCATCCGATGCGCGTGCGCGGCAACGGCTATTGGGAATTGTTCATCCCGCGCGCCAAGGCGGGCGATCATTACAAGTTCGACATCATCGGCCCGCACGGCCAGCATCTGCCGCTGAAGTCCGATCCATTGGCGTTCGCGGCCGAGGTGCGCCCGAAGACCGCCTCCATCGTGTTCGACGAGGCGAACCTGCCGCGACCGCGGCCGGCGCCTGCGGGCATCAACTCGCGCACCGCGCCGATCTCGATCTACGAGGTCCATCTCGGCTCGTGGCGGCGCAAGGGCAACAACGAGTGGCTGAGCTATCGCGAGCTGGCCGAGCAGCTGCCGGCCTATGTCCGCGATCTCGGCTTCACCCACGTGGAATTCCTGCCCGTCAGCGAGCATCCGTTCGACGGCTCCTGGGGCTACCAGCCGACCGGCCTGTTCGCGCCGACCAGCCGGTTCGGCTCGCCGGCCGATTTCGCAGGCCTGGTCGACGCCTGCCACCGCGAGGGCCTCGGCGTGCTGCTCGACTGGGTGCCCGGCCATTTCCCCGACGATCCGCACGGGCTTGCGCATTTCGACGGCACTGCGCTGTACGAGCACGCCAACCCCATGCAGGGCCGCCATCTCGACTGGGGCACGCTGATCTACAATTACGGCCGCACCGAAGTCACCAACCTCCTGGTGTCGAACGCACTGTTCTGGCTGGAACGCTACGCCATCGACGGCCTCAGGGTCGATGCGGTCGCCTCCATGCTCTATCTCGACTACAGCCGCCCGTCGGGCGGCTGGATTCCGAACCAGTATGGCGGGCGTGAGAATCTCGAAGCCATCGAGTTCCTGCGGCGCTTCAACCGCGAGCTGTTCGCGCGCTTTCCGCAGGCCACCACGGCGGCGGAGGAGTCGACCGCCTGGCCGCAGGTGTCACGACCGATCGAGTCCGGAGGACTCGGCTTCGGCTACAAGTGGAACATGGGCTGGATGCACGACACGCTGAAATACATCGGCAAGAATCCGATCCATCGCAGGTACCACCACGGCGACATACTGTTCGGCCTGCACTACGCCTTCTCCGAGAACTTCATCCTGCCGCTGTCGCATGACGAGGTCGTGCACGGCAAGCGCTCGATCCTCGGCCGCATGCCGGGAGACGACTGGCAGCGCTTCGCCAATTTGCGCGCCTATTACAGCTTCATGTTCGCCCATCCCGGCAAGAAGCTGTTGTTCATGGGCTCGGAATTCGGCCAGGAGCGCGAGTGGAACCACGACCATTCCCTCGACTGGCATCTGCTGGAGCAGAAGAAGCATGCCGGCATCCAGGCCCTGATGCGCGACCTCAACCGGCTCTATCGCGACCTGCCGGCCCTGCACGAGCTGGACTGCGAGGCCGCAGGCTTCGACTGGATCATTACCGAGGATGCCGACCACAACACGTTCGCCTGGCTGCGCAAGGGCAGCGATCCGCGGGCGCGCTGCGTCGTCGTCGTCAATTTCTCACCGAGCGTCCATCACGGCTACCGCGTCCGCGTGCCCTATGCCGGCCGCTGGCGCGAGGTGTTCAATTCCGATTCCGCCCATTACGGCGGCAGCAATGTCGGCAATGTCGGCGAGGTCCACACCCAGGACGGCGCCGGCGGCCCCGAGCTGGCCCTGACCATCCCGCCACTGGCCGCCATGTATTTGATCCCGGAAAGCTAGCGCATCATGCGACTGACCGCTGGAACCTTCTCGCGTCTCGGCGCAAGCTGGGACGGTCGCGGGACCAATTTTGCATTGTTCTCCGCCAACGCGCAGAAGGTCGAGCTGTGTCTGTTCGACAATCAGGGTCGTCGCGAGCTCGAACGCATCGAGCTGCCCGAACGCACCGAGGACGTCTGGCACGGCTATCTCAACGACGTCTCGCCCGGGCAGCTCTACGGCTATCGCGTCCATGGCCCCTATGAGCCGGAGCACGGCCACCGCTTCAATCCCAACAAGCTCCTGCTCGATCCCTATGCCAAGCGGCTCGCCGGCCGCCTGGTCTGGAGCGATGCGCATTTCGCTTATCGCACCGGCAGCCCGCGCGAGGACCTTTCCTTCGACCGCCGCGACAATGCGCGCGGCATGCTCAAGGCGGTCGTGGTCGACGAGACCTTCAACTGGGGCCGCCGCGAGATGCGGCCCCAGATTCCCTGGGAAGACACCATCATCTACGAGGCGCACGTCAAGGGATTGACCCAAGTGCGTGGCGACGTGCCACCCAATCTGCGCGGCACTTATGGCGGGCTGGCCTCGCCCGCCATGATCCAGCACCTGAAGCGGCTCGGCGTCACGACGATCGAGCTATTGCCGATCCACGGCTTCGTCGACGACCGCGTGCTGGTGGAGAAGAAGCTCGCCAACTACTGGGGCTACAACACGCTGGCCTTCTTCGCGCCGGAGCCGCGCTACGCCCAGGACAATCCGCTCGACGCCTTCCGCACCGCGGTGGCGCGGCTGCACGACGCCGGCATCGAGGTGATGCTCGACGTCGTCTACAACCACACCGCCGAGGGCAACCATCTCGGACCGACGCTGTCGTTCCGCGGCATCGACAACGCCTCCTACTATTGGCTGAAGCCGGAGAACCCGCGCTACTATGACGACTTCACCGGCTGCGGCTCCTCGGTCAACCTCACCCATCCGCGCGTGATGCAGATGGTGATGGACTCGCTGCGCTACTGGGTCGAGGTCTGCCATGTCGACGGCTTCCGCTTCGACCTCGCGACCACGCTGGCGCGCGAGCCCACCGGCTATGACCGCAACAGCAATTTCCTGGCCGCGATCCGGCAGGATCCGGTGCTGGCGCAGGTCAAGCTCGTGGCCGAGCCCTGGGACCTCGGCATGGGCGGCTACCAGGTCGGCGGCTTTCCCTCGCAATGGTCGGAATGGAACGACCGCTGCCGCAGCGCCATGCGGCGCTACTGGAGCGGCGAAGGCAGCCTGATCGGCGAAGTCTCCGGCCGCATGACCGCCTCCTCCGACCTGTTCAACCATGGCGGCCGCAGGCCGCGCGCCAGCATCAATCACATCACCGTGCATGACGGCTTCACGCTGCAGGATCTGTTCAGCTACAACGAGAAGCACAACGAGGCCAATGGCGAGAACAACCGCGACGGCTCCAACGACAATCACAGCAACAATTGCGGCCATGAGGGGCCGACCGACGACCCCAACATCATCTCGCTGCGCCGGCGGCTGCGCAAGAATCACCTTGCCTGCCTGCTGCTGGCGAAGGGCGTGCCGCTGATCCTCGCCGGCGACGAGGTTGCCAATTCGCAGAACGGCAACAACAACGCCTATTGCCAGGACAACGAAACCGGCTGGGTGATGTGGGACGGACTGGGACGCGATGGCGACGACCTCACCGAGTTCATCGGGCACATGACGGAGCTGCGCGAGAAATTCTCGCAGATCCGCGCACCGAGCTGGCTGGACGGACGGCGAGCCGACGGCTCTTACGGCGTGCTCTGGCTGACGCCGGCCGCGGAGGAGATGAAGGAGGAGGACTGGAAGTTTCCGGAAGGGCGATTCCTGTCCTATGTGCTCGGCCCGGTGGAACCGGGGCAGGCTCCGATCTTTATCGTCCTGAATGCCGCGCCGGAAGAGATCGGGTTCAAATTGCCGAAACTGCCGGAATACAAGAGCTGGCGACGGATATTGAATACGGCCGAAGCCAGGCAGACGAGCGCCGACTTCGCACCGGGGATCGACACCAAGGCCCCGCCGCGCGCGGTGCTGGCCTTCGCAGGGACGACATGAAGCAACTCTCTTTCGGCGTCAGCGTGACGGACGACGGCGCCTCGTTCCGGCTGTGGGCGCCGGCGGCCAGGCGCGTCGACGTGGTGCTGGAACTGCCGCACCCGATGCAGCGTGGCGCGGATGGCTGGTACACAGCCGATGTCGCTGGCATCAAGGGCGGCGCACGCTACAGGTTCCGCATCGACGACGAGATCGACGTACCCGATCCCGCATCGGCGTTCCAGCCCGAGGACGTGTCCGGCCCGAGCGAAGTCATCGATCATGCCCGCTTCGACTGGCGCGCCAGGGACTGGCGCGGGCGCCCCTGGCAGGACGCCGTCTTCATCGAGACCCATGTCGGCGCCTTCACGGAGGAAGGCAGCTACCGCGCGATGATCGACAAGCTCGATCATCTCGTGGCGACCGGCATCACCGCGCTGGAGCTGATGCCGCTGGCGGATTTCGCGGGAAGCCGGGGCTGGGGTTATGACGGCGTGCTGTGGTACGCGCCCGACAGCGCCTATGGCCGCCCCGAGGAGCTGAAGCGGCTGATCGACGAAGCGCATCTGCGCGGGCTGATGGTGTTTCTCGACGTGGTCTACAACCATTTCGGGCCGGAGGGGAATTTCCTCCACCGCTATGCGCCGACCTTCTTCACCGAAGGCCACACGCCGTGGGGCAGCGCGATCGACTATCGCCGGCCAGAGGTGCGCGCGTTCGCGATCGAGAACGCGCTGCACTGGCTGCGCGACTACCGCTTCGACGGGCTGCGGTTCGACGCCGCCAACCACATCCTGGTCGAGCCCGGCGAGATCTCCATGCTGCACGATCTGAGCCGCGCCGCCGGCGCGTTCGCGGCCCGGACCGGAAGGCACATCCATCTCGTGCTGGAGAATGGCGACAATTGTGCGAGCCTGCTCGACGCCACACAAGAGCCTCCGCATGGCAAGTTCCGCGCGCAGTGGAACGACGACTATCACCACGTCTGGCATGTGCTGCTGACCGGCGAGAGCCAGGGCTATTACGGCGACTACCAGACCTCGCCGCGCGGCCATCTCGCCCGCTCGCTGGCATCGGGCTTCGTCTATCAGGGCGAGAACGCGCCGTTCTGGGGCAACAAGCCGCGCGGCGAGTCGAGCGGCCATTTGGCGCCCACCACCTTCGTCAATTTCCTGCAGAACCACGACCAGATCGGCAACCGCCCGCTCGGCGACCGGCTGGAGGCGATCGCGGATCCGCGCGCGATCGAAGCCGCGCTGGCCGTGACCCTGCTCGCGCCGATGCCGCCGATGCTGTTCATGGGCGAGGAATGGGGCTCGAAAAAGCCGTTCCCGTTCTTCTGCGATTTCAAGGGCGAACTTGCCGAAGCCGTGCGCAAGGGGCGGCGCGAGGAATACGATTGGGCATATGAAGCCTATGGCGACGAGGTTCCCGATCCGCTCGATCCCGCCACGTTCAAGTCGGCGGTGCTCGACTGGGATGGGCGCACGACCGCGAGCGGCCGCGCGCGGCTGGAGCTGGTGCGGCGTCTTCTCGCAACGCGCCGGCGCGAGATTGTGCCGCGGCTCCAGGGCATGGCTTTCGGCGAGGCGCAGGCCAACGAAAACGGCGTGCTGAGGGCGAGCTGGCGCATCGGCGACGGCACGACGCTCCGGCTGCTCGCCAATCTGTCCGGCAGCAGCATCGCACGGCCGCGCGAAGCGATGGCGGGCACGCCGATCTGGGGCGGCGAGCCGGGCGAGCAGCTCGACCCCTGGTCGGTGTTCTGGCGCGTCGAGAGCTGACATGGCGTCGCCGATCCCGCTCGCGACCTATCGGCTTCAACTCACCAAGGATTTCGGCTTCGACAAGGCGGCCGAGATCGTGCCCTATCTGAAGGCGCTCGGCATCACCCATCTCTACGCCTCGCCCTTCATGAAGGCACGCAAGGGCTCGACCCATGGTTATGACGTCGTCGACCACACCCGGCTGAACCCGGAGCTCGGCGGCGAAGCCGGCTTCGCGCAGTTGAGTGAGGCGCTGAAGCAGCACGATCTCGGCCTGATCCTCGACTTCGTGCCCAACCATGTCGGCGTGCACTACGCCGACAATCCCTGGTGGCTCGATGTCCTGGAATGGGGCCCGGCCTCGCCGCGCGCGGTCTCCTTCGACATCGACTGGGAGCAACTGCCCTACCGCGCGCGCGGCGGCGTGCTGCTGCCGATCCTCGGCGTTTCCTATGGCGAGGCGCTGGAGCGCGGCGAGATCGAGCTGCGCTACGATGCGGACGAAGGCAGCTTCTCCTGCTGGTATTTCGAGCACCGCCTGCCGATCGCGCCCGAGCGTTACGCCGAGGTGCTGCGGATGATCGTGAAGGAAGCCGGCGCCGAGGACAGCGAGGCTGGCCGGCGCATCCTCGAATTGGCGTCGCGCTACCGGGGCCTGCGCCATCCGAACCGCGAGGAAGCGCCTTCCTTCAAGGCCGCGCTGAAGGCGATCGGCGCGGCCGAGCTCATCGCGCAGGGACTTGCCGCCTATCGCGCGGGAAAGGACCGCCCGGCGCCGACGCTCGCCCTGCATCATCTCCTGGAGCGTCAGCACTACAAGCTCGGTCACTGGCGGCTTGCCTCGAGCGACATCAACTATCGCCGCTTCTTCGACGTCAACACGCTCGCCGGGCTTCGGGTCGAGGATGCCGGGACCTTCGATGCCTCGCATCAACTGGTGAAGCGGCTGATCGCGGAAGACCGGCTGCAGGGTCTGCGGCTCGACCACATCGACGGCCTGCGCGATCCCGCGCAATATTTCCAGCGCCTGCGCCGCCTGATCCGCGACGCCCAGGGCAAGCATCCCAGGCCATTCTATCTGGTGGTCGAGAAGATCCTCGGCGAAGGCGAGAAGCTGCAGGCCTTCGCCGGCGTGCACGGCACCACCGGCTACGAGTGGATGAACGTCATCACCCAGGTGCTGGTCGAGCCGAGCGGACTCGACGCGCTGGACGAGATCTGGCGGCAGATTTCATCGACCCCGCCCCGGCTCGAGCCGGTGCTGCGCGGCGCCAAGCGGCGCGTGCTGCGGACGCTGCTCTCCAGCGAGTTCACCGTGCTGGCGCGGCTCTTGGCCCGCATCGCCAACGGGCACTATTCCACCCGCGACTATTCCGCCGACAGCCTGACCCAGGCGCTCGAGCTCTATGTGCTGCACTTCCCGGTCTACCGCACCTATCTGACGGCGCCCGGGCCGAGCGCACACGACCGCGAGCTGATCGGCGAGACCGTCAAACGGGCGCGAGCGGATTGGTTCGCCGCCGACGACGGCATTTTCGATTTCCTTCGCGACACCATCACCATGGACCTGATCCGGCGCGGCGAGACCGCGCACTCGACCGCTCGGGTGCGGCGCTTCGCGCTGAAGCTGCAGCAGTTCACCGGTCCGCTGATGGCGAAGTCGCTGGAGGACACCGCGTTCTATCGCTACCATCGCTTGCTCGCGCTCAACGAGGTCGGCGGCGACCCGGCCTCGAAGGGATTGTCGGTCGCCGCGTTTCACGCGCTGATGCAGGCGCGCGCCAGGGCCTGGCCGCATGGCATGACGGCGACTGCGACCCACGACACCAAGCGCGGCGAGGATGCCCGCGCCAGGCTCGCGGCATTGTCCGAAATATCCGGCGAATGGACCAGCACGGTCGCGAAATGGAAGGTCCTGAATGCGCCGCATGTCGTCACCAGGGGCGAGATGCGCGCGCCGTCGGTGACCGCCGAATACATGCTGTACCAGGCGCTGCTCGGCGCCTTTCCCGTAGCCGCGCAGGATGACGCCTTCGCCGAGCGCATCCAGGCCTATGCATCGAAGGCTGCGCGCGAAGGCAAGCAGGAGACGAGCTGGCTCAATCCCGTCGAGGCCTATGAGGCGGGACTGCACGGCTTCATCGAAGGGATCCTGGATCGCGAAGCCTCGGGCGAGTTCCTCGATTCGCTCGCGACCTTCTCGCAGCGCGTGGCGCTATTGGGCGCGCTCAACTCGCTGAGCCAGGTCACGCTGAAGGCGACGCTGCCGGGCGTGCCGGACTTCTACCAGGGCACCGAGCTCTGGGACCTCTCGCTGGTCGATCCCGACAATCGCCGCCCGATCGATTTTGACGCGCGCGCCAATATGCTGGAGGCGCTGAAGGCTCCCGATTGGCAGGCGCTGGTGCAGGACTGGCGCAGCGGGCGGCTGAAGCTCGCCTGGACCGCACACCTGTTGAAACTCCGGCACGAGCTCGCGGAGGTTTTCACCTTCGGCGACTATCATCCGCTCGAGGTGAGCGGCACGCATCGCAGCCACGTCATCGCCTTCGCCCGACGTCGCGGCAGGGACGCCGCGATCGTCGTGGCCGGACGCACGTTCGCGCCGCTTTCGCAAGGCGGCCGGACATGGCCCTCAGCAGATGTCTTCGACGGCTTTGTCGATGTGAGCGGTTTTGCCATGGAGGACGCCGGCACGAGCGAGCTTCCGCTCGCCACGCTGTTCCAGCACCTGCCGGTCGCCTTGCTGAAGGCGCGGATGGAAACCCCGGCCAAAACGGCCCGCAAGCGCATCGAGGTCTCGTAGGGTGGGCTAATCGTACTGAGTCACAAGAAGACTCAAGCCATTGAATCGACTCGTCTTTGTGCAAATATGGTCGTTCCAAAAAGCTCAAGAGTTTCAACGAGAGCACCACACATGTGACTTAGTACGACTAAGGCGCGCAGCGCCGTGCCCACCATTCTCTCGACGGCATTGCCCGTAATTGGTGGGCACGCTGCGCTTAGCCCACCCTCCGCATCTCGCTAAAAACGAGGCCCGATCAGTTCTTCTTGGTCAATAGCAGCTTGCCGCGATCGCGGATCATCGTCTGGGCGGCTTGCGCAAAGCGCTGCAGCAGCCAGGGCAGCATCACCTCCAGCCGGACGTGGTCCTCCTCGACGTCGATATGGCCTGACGCCGCCTGCCCGAGCGCGCGGACGCGGAAGAACATGTGATCGCCGTCCCAACGTTCTTCGTCGACGCTCAGCACCGGAACGTGCGCTGCTGCGCGCGTCAGGCCGGTTTTCAGGCGTCGGACCGCCTCCTCGCGGCCGAGGCGATGCGGAATCGAAACCACGAGTGGCGCTGACATCGGAACACCTGTTGCTGTTTTATCGCATGTAGTCGCATCCGTCGCGAAAAGAAGAGCAGCGCACACGATCGCAGTGCAAAAAACGGAACTTTCAATGTTCCCGCTCGTTTCCCCGGCACATCATGGAACTGACAAAGGGCCTCGCGAGAGGCTTCAAGGAGGCGGCATGTCGATTGGTACGATCATCCTCATCATCCTCATCATCGCGCTGCTCGGCGGCTTCAGCGGCATCGGCGGCGGCCCGTTCTACGGCACCGGTTATTATGGCGGCGGCGGCCTCGGGCTCGTCATCGTGATCCTGGTCATCCTGCTGCTGCTCGGACGCATCTGAGCCTTCGCACGCGAGATGCTCATTTCCGGGGAATCGCGCCTGCGTACCCCGGAAATGAATTAAGAGGCCTTCTCCGCAAGCTTCCTGATCGCCGCCTTGATCGATGAGGCCGCGTCGTCGAATCCCTGCCAGGCCTTGTTCTTCGCCATCAGCTTCGGTGCGGTGCGGATGGTGAAGCGCTTCGGATCGAGATCGTCCTTCACCTGCGACCAGCTCAGCGGCATCGACACCGTGGCGCCCGGCCGCGCCCGCGGCGACAGCAGGCTGACCGCCGTCGACATCCGGTCGTTGCGCAAATAATCGAGGAAGATCTTCCCCTTGCGCAGCTTCTTCGACATGTTGAGCAGGTAGCGCTCGGGATCCTCGGCCGCCATCAGCTGGCAGACGCCTTGCGCGAAAGCCTTGGCCTCGGGCCAGCTCACCTTGTCCTTCGCACCGAGACGCAGCGGCACGACGACATGCAGGCCCTTGCCGCCGGTGGACTTGCAGAAGCTCTCCATTCCGAGGTCGGAAAGACGTTGCCGCATCTCCTTCGCCGCCTCGATCACTTCGGCGAACGCGACATCAGGCGCGGGGTCGAGATCGAACACCAGCCGTCCCGGCATGTCGTATTCATCGGGGGCGCAATTCCATGGGTGTAGTTCAAGGCCCCCCACCTGGGCGACCGCCGCGAGACCTTCGATTCGATCGATCTGCAGATAGGGCTTGCGGTCACCCGACACCTTGACCAGCTCGAGCAGCTTCGAGGTGCCCTGCATGCCGTGACGTTGGAAGAATTTTTCGCCATCGATGCCGTCGGGCGCGCGCACGATCGAGCACGGCCGCCCTTTGATATAGGGGATGATCCATTCGCCGACTTGCTCGAAATAGCGCGCGAGGTCGAGCTTGGTCACGCCCTCGCGGTCGCCGCCGTCCGGCCACAGCTCCTTGTCCGGCTTGGAGATGACGACGCCCATCACCTCGCCGCCGTTCTTGTCCGCGGGCTTGGCCCGCGCGGTGGCCGCCTTCGCCGATTTGACCTGGGCCCGCGCCGTCGCGGGCTGCGCGACGCTGGCCATGTGCGGGCGTTCCGCCACCACCTCGCTCGCTGCCTTGTCCAGCCGCAACCCTTTGAACGCGGCCTGGCGCACGTTGCCGTCGGCGGTCCAGCCGGCAAATTCGATCTCGGCCACCAGCTCCGGCTTCACCCAGTGCATCTCGCGCGTCTTGCGCGGCGCGTTCTTGCCGCCGAACGGGCTCTCTCGCGATGCCGCCGCCTTCAGCGCCGGCATGATGGACTTGACCTTGTCCTGGCCGAAGCCGGTGCCGACAATGCCGACATAGGCGAGATGACCATCGTGCTGTACGCCGGCCATCAGTGAGCGGAACTTGCCGCCGGTGGTCTTCCAGCCGCCGATCACGACCTCCTGCCCGGCGCGGACCTTGGCCTTGGTCCAGCTCTCGGTGCGGCCGGACTGATAGGGCGCGCTCAGCCGCTTGGAGACGATACCCTCCATCTTCAGCTTGCGCGCCGATTCCATCACCTCTTCGCCTTCGGCCTCGAAGTGCTCGACATAGCGGACCGATTTCGCCTGGCTCTTCGGCCGCGCGTCCAACAGCTCCTTCAGCCGACGCTTGCGCTCCGAGAGCGGCAGCCGGCGCAGGTCCATGTCCTCCGCGAACAGAAGATCAAAGGCGAAGAAGATCAGCCGGCTGGTATCGCCGTCGGAGATCGCCGCCTGCAGCGAGGAGAAATTCGGCACATTGTCGTGGTCGAGCGCGACGATCTCGCCATCGATCATGACGTCCGGGAGCGCCCGCGCCTCTTGCGCGATGGCCTGAAACTTGTCGGTCCAGTCGAGGCCCTTGCGGGTCTTCAGCGTCGACTTGCCGTGCTCGACACGAAGCTGCACCCGGTAGCCGTCGAACTTGATCTCGTGGCCCCAATTCGCGCCGCCCGGCGGCTGATCGACCGCGGCACAGAGCTGCGGCGCGACGAAATCGGGAATCGAATCGATCCGTTTTGCCTTCGCTGTCACCGCCGCCTGCGCCTTCGCAGACGTCGCCTTCGGATCAGCCTCGTCGTTATTTTTGGCTTTCGCGCGCGCCTCGGCGGCCTCACCGCGGTTGGAATTCCACACCGCGTCGGCCCTGCCCCGGCCGTTCTTCGCCAGCATGAACGGCTTTGGCGCCCTGCCCTTGCCCTCGGCGATCTGCGCGATGGTCCGGCCCGAGGCCACCGAACGATCCTCGTCGAGGATGTCGTTCGCCTCGCCCTCCCTGGCGAAGTCGTCGCGATGCTTGATCAGCAGCCAGTTGGTGCGCTTGCTGCCGTCGCGATTATGGCGCATGCGCACCAGGACCCAGCTCCCGTGCAGCTTGTGGCCATCGAGGGTGAATTTGAGATCGCCCTTCTTGAAGCCACGTTCCGGATCGTCCGATTCCCAGTAGCCGCGGTCCCAGAGCTGCACGGTGCCGCCGCCATACTGGCCTTCGGGGATGGTGCCTTCGAAGTCGCCGTAGTCGAGCGGGTGGTCCTCGACCTCGACCGCGAGCCGCTTGTCATGCGGGTCGAGCGAGGGGCCGCGCGTAACCGCCCAGGACTTGAACACGCCGTCGAACTCGAGCCGGAAGTCATAGTGCAGCCGGGTCGCGTCATGCTTCTGGATCACGAAGCGGCGGCGCTTCGACGGCGCGACCTCGACCTCGCCTGAGGGCTCGGAGGTCTGCTCGAAATCGCGCTTCTTCCGGTAGGTCGACAGTTTTCGCGACGGCACAATCAGTCTCTCGTAATCGCCCGGCCTTGAGAGCCTAGCACACCTCTACGGAACCAAAACCCCGAACGTCCGTTGGAGTTCCGAAAAGCCCCTGCAAATAAAGGCTTGGAAACGCTGGAGATCGTGAATGGCCCCCCGCGCCTATTGGAAAGGCTCGCTGAAACTGTCGCTGGTGACCTGCCCGGTCCTGCTCTACCCGGCCTCGACCTCGGTCGAGAAGACGCGCTTCCACATGATCAACCGCGACACCGGTAACCGGCTGAAGCAGCAGATGGTCGATGCCGAGACCGGCGACATTGTCGAGGGCGAGCAGAAGGCGCGCGGCTATGAGCTCGCCAAGGGCAAATATGTCGAGATCGAGAAGGACGAGCTCGACGCGGTGCAGATCGAGAGCAACCATACGATCGAGATCGACAGTTTCGTGCCCACGGACGAGATCGACCCGCGTTATCTGAACCATCCTTACTACATCGCACCCGACGGCAAGGCCGGCGTCGACGCTTTTGCGGTGATCCGCGACGCGATGAGGGATCAGGACCGTGTCGCGCTGTCGCGCATCGTGCTGACCAACCGCGAGCACGTGCTGATGATCGAGCCGTTCGGCAAGGGCCTGCTCGGCACCACCCTGCGCTATCCTTACGAGCTGCGCGACGCCGACGACTATTTCGACGACATCAAGAGTCCGAAAATCTCGAAGGACATGGTCGAGCTCGCGGTCCACATCCTCGACAGCAAGGCGGCGCATTTCGACTCGTCGAAATTCAAGGACGAATACGAGAACGCGTTGCGGACGCTGGTGAAGCGCAAGGCCGCCGGCAAACCGATCAAGATCGCCGAGCCGGAAGAACGGCCAAGCAACGTCGTGAATCTGATGGACGCGCTGAAGCAGAGCCTGAAGGGAAAAGGCGCGGCACGGCGGACAAACGCGCGGTCGAGCCAGCGCCGCGCGACGCAACGGCGCGCGCCCAACAAGGCGCATCGCTCGCCGGCGCGGCACAAGCGCAAGGTGGGCTAGAGCTTTTTCGTTCCGATGGAATCGGAACGGAAGCTCCAGCTTCTTTGTTTTGACGCGTTTTCTTCACGCGAACCGGTATCCACTTCGCTCGAAAACGCTCTAAGACGCACACGCGCGATGCTTCGCATCGGGCGGAGCACCGTGCCTCCCATTCTCTCGACAGCATGCATCTTGGCGGTGGGCACGCTTCGCCTTCGCTCTTCGAGCTTCGGCGAATCCTAGCCCACGCTGCGTGACCTCGCTCGCAAACCTACCGCTTCGATTTGCGCTTCTTGCTCGTCTTCTTCGGCACCTTGGCGCCCTTCTTGCGCGCCTCGGACAATCCGATCGCAATCGCCTGCTTGCGGCTCTTGACCTTGCGGCCCGAGCGGCCGCTCTTCAGGTTGCCGCGCTTGCGCTTCTTCATTGCGCGCTCGACGCTCGAAGATGCCTTCTTTGAATATTTCCTTGCCTTGCGTGCCATGAAAATCTCTCCCGATTGCGTGGAACTAATCCTCGCGCAACGAGATGGTTCCGCATTTGCACTAGTCCGGGGCGCGCAGACGATAGCCGATGCCGGTTTCGGTCAGCACGAAATGCGGCCGCTCCGGGTCGACCTCGATCTTCTGGCGGAGCTGGCGCACATAGACGCGCAGATATTGCGCGTCGGTCAATTCGTCCCACAATTCCTTCAGGAGAAAGCGGTGGGTAAGGACCTTCCCCGCATGCTGCACCAGCACGCGCAGCAGGTCATACTCCTTCGGCGAAAGTCTGACGTCCCTGTCGCCGACCTTGACTATGCGGCGCACCAGGTCGACGGACAGATCGCCGGAGCGAAACACCGGCCGCTCGCCATGCACCTGCAACTGGTGCCGCAGCGCCGCGCGCAGCCGGGCCAGCAGCTCCTCCATCCCGAACGGTTTGGTCACGTAGTCATCGGCACCGAGATCGAGCGCCTGCACCTTGCCGGCCTCGTCGCCGCGGCTCGACAGCACCACGATCGGCACGGCGTCGTTGCGGCCGCGGATCATGCGCAGGAGATCGTGACCGTCGATATCCGGCAGGCCGAGATCAAGAATGATCAGCGCGGGCTCTTTCGCCAGCATCTCCAGCGCGCTTCTGCCGTTGGAGGCTTCGAGGACCTCGTAGCCCTGCGTGCTCAGCCCCATCCGCAGCAATTTGCGGATCGGCGGCTCGTCGTCGATCACCAGCACCTTGATCGGGTTCGCGCTCATGCGGCGGTGTCCAGCGCCGCGGCGCCGGCCGGAATCGGCAGGCGGATGGTGAGCACGGCGCCGCGGCGGTCGTACCGGTTCGCGGCCGAAATCCGGCCGCCCATGGCTTCGACGAAGCCGCGCGAGATCGCCAGCCCCAGCCCCGTGCCGGGCCGCACCTGGTCGACCTTCTGCACCCGGTAGAACTTGTCGAAGATGCTCTCGACCTCGGACGGCGGAATCCCGTCGCCCTCGTCGGTCACCTGCAGCACGACATGCTTGCCCTCGCGCGCGCTCTTGATCGCGACGGTGGTGTCGGCGGGTGAATATTTCGCAGCGTTGTCGAGCAGATTGAAGATCACCTGCTCGAACAGCACCGCGTCGAGCTCGAGCATCGGCAGCTCGGCCTCGAGCTCGAGCGTGACCTTGTGGTTCGCGAGGATCTTGCTGGCACGCCGCAGCGCGGAGCCTACGATCTCGCCGATGTCGTGCAGCGCCACGTTCGGCACGATGGTGCCGGATTCCAGCCGGGTCATGTCGAGCAGGTTGGCGATGAAGCGGTTGAGCCGCTCGGATTCGTCGATCACGGTCGCAAGCAGGTCGCGCTTCTCCTGGTCGCCCAGTCCGTCAGCGAGATCGCGCATGGTGGAAGCCGCGCCGAGCACCGAGGCCAGCGGCGTCTTGAGATCATGCGAGATCGAAGTGAGCAGCGCCGAGCGCAGGCGCTCCGATTCCACCGTGCGCTTGACCCGGTCCATGTCCTCGACCAGCAGCACGCGCTCGATCGCGAGCGCGCCCTGGTCGATCAGCGCATCGAGGAGCCGGCGCTGATCCGGCGTCAGCAACGGACCGGTGCGATCGTTGTCCATGCCCATGACACCGATCGAGCCGCGGCCGGTGCGCATCGGGATGAACAGCCGCTTGGCGCCGGGCAGCGTGTCCGAGCCGCGTCCGGCGGGGCGGTCGTTGCTCCAGGCCCAGTTCGCCGCGGCAAGGTCCGCCTGGTCGAGATGGTCCTCGGGCGGATAGCCGGCCTTCACCGCCAGCACGCCCTCCTCCGGCAGCAGCAGCACGACGCGTACCTTCAGCATCAGCGCGGTCTGATAGGCGGTCGCCCACAACACGTCGTCGAGGGTCGCGGTGCCGGCGAGCTTGCGGCTGAAGGCGTAGAGCTGCTCGGTGGTCCTGATCCGGCCGATCGCGGTGTCGGCCTGGACCCGCACGCGCCCTGCGACATTGGAAACCAGGACGGCGATGAGCATGAAGAAGATGAACGCTGCGATATTGACCGGGTCGGTGATGGTGAAGGTGTAGATCGGCGGCAGGAAGAAGAAGTTGTAGCAGAGCGAGGCGGCGATGCTGGCCAGGATCGACGGCCACAGGCCGTAGCGCACCGCGACGATCACCACCGCGGTGAGGAACACCAGGTCGACATTCTCGATGCCGAGCCAGCGATCGATCATTTCGCCGGCGAAGAGCCCGACAGCGATGATCGCGAGCGCCATCAGATAGGGCCGCGGATGGAACGGCTCCTGCCGCGCCGCGGTCTGCACCGCGCTCCTGCCGGCCGGCCCCGGCGGCAACTCATCGCCGGCGATGACGTTGACGCTGATGTTGCCGGTCCGCCGCACCAGCTCGTGAACGACCGAGCCCTGCATGATCTCGAACCAGCGCGAGCGGCTCGATTTGCCGATGATGATCTGGGTGACGTTGTTGGCCTGGGCGAAGCTGATGATGTCATCGGCGATGCGCCGCCCGACGCCGGGAATGGTCAACGCCTCGCCGCCCAGCGCCTCCGCCAGCCGCAGTGTGTCGGCGAGGCGATCGCGCTGCGCGTCGGAGAGCTGCAGCGTCCGCCGCGTTTCGATGCTGATCGCGGTCCAGGGCGCATGGACGCGATCGGCCACCCGCTTGGTGTAGCGCACGAGGCCGGCGGCGCGCGGGTCCTCGCTGACACAGACCAGGATGCGGTCGCCCGCGGCCCAGGGACCGGCGATCGCGTTGGCCTGCATGTGATTCAGGAGCTGCTCGTCGACGCGGTCGGCGGTGCGGCGCAGCGCCAATTCGCGCAGCGCGGTCAGGTTGCCGGGCGAGAAGTAATGCTCCAGCGCGCGCTCGGCCTGTCTGGGGACATAGACCTTGCCCTCCTTCAGGCGCTGGATCAGGTCGTCGGGCGTGAGGTCGATCAGCTCGATGGCATCGGCGCGGTCGAACACCGAATCCGGCACGGTCTCGCGCACGCGGACATGGGTGATCTGCGCCACGACGTCGTTGAGGCTCTCGATGTGCTGAATGTTGACGGCGGTGTAGACGTCGATGCCGCGCGACAACAGCTCCTCGACATCCAGATACCGCTTGGGATGGCGGCTGCCGGCGACATTGGTATGAGCGAGCTCATCGACCAGCGCGATCTTCGGACGGCGCGCGATGATCGCGTCGAGATCCATTTCCTCCAGCACCTGACCGCGATACTCGATGCGCCTGCGGGGGATCACCTCGAGCCCGCGGAGCAGCGCCTCGGTCTCCGCCCGGCCATGGGTCTCCACGGCGCCGACGACGACATCGACGCCGGCCTTCAGCTTGGCGTGCGCGCTCTGCAGCATCTCGTAGGTCTTGCCGACGCCTGGGGCGGCGCCGACGAAAATCTTGAGATGGCCGACACCCCCGCCCTCGCGCTTGGCTGCTTCCAGCAAGGCTTCCGGCGAGGGTCGCTGGTCGGGATCGCGGCGGGAATTGGCCATGCAACGAATATAGCCTCGGCGTCGAGCGACGCCTAGCTCACTTGCCGGCCGACCTGGACGCGGCATCCAGCGCGAGATTCAGCGCCAGCACGTTGACCCTCGGCTCGCCGAGCAATCCCGCAAGCCGGCCCCGGATGTTGTCGTTGACTAGGGCGCGGACGCGCCCCTCCGGCAGGTTGCGCGCCTTGGCCACGCGCGGCACCTGGAACAGCGCCGCCTCCGGCGAGATGTCGGGATCGAGCCCGCTTGCCGAGGTCGTGACCAGATCGACCGGCACGGGGCTGCCGGGCTTTTCAGCCTTCAGCTTCTCGACATCGTCCTTGACGCGGTCGGCGAGCGCCTTCGAGGTCGGGCCGAGATTGGAGGCGCCGGAATTGGCGGCGTTGTAGGGCGCCGGCACGGTCTTGGTGGAGTCATTCGGGTCCGGCGCGGTGGTCGCCGACGGACGACCGTGAAAATACTGGTCGCTCCTGAACTGCTGCCCGATCAGCGCTGAGCCAACCACCTTGCCGTCGCGGCGGATCAGGCTGCCTTGCGCCTGGTCCGGGAAGATGACGCCGGCAATCGCGGTGATCGCGAGCGGATAGGCGAGCCCGGTGATCAGCGTGAGCAGGAGCAGCAGAACGACGGCGGGACGAATTTCTCTCAGCATGGTTGTGTCTCCAGGGTCTCGTCATCAAGCCAGATGCAGGGCCGCGACCGCGAGGTCGATGACCTTGATGCCGATGAAGGGAATGATGATGCCGCCGACGCCGTAGATCATCAGGTTGCGGCGGAGCAGCGCGCCGGCGCCGATCGCGCGATAGGCGACGCCCTTCAGCGCCAGCGGAATCAGCGCGATGATGATCAGCGCGTTGAAGATGATCGCCGACAGGATGGCGCTCTGCGGGCTCGCCAGATGCATGACGTTGAGCACGTTGAGCTGCGGATAGAATGCCAGGAACATCGCCGGGATGATCGCGAAATATTTCGCGACATCGTTGGCGATCGAGAACGTCGTCAGCGCGCCGCGCGTCATCAGGAGCTGCTTGCCGATCTCGACCACCTCGATCAGCTTGGTCGGGTTGGAGTCGAGATCGACCATGTTGCCGGCCTCGCGCGCGGCCTGCGTTCCGGAGTTCATGGCGACGCCGACGTCGGCCTGCGCCAACGCCGGCGCGTCGTTGGTGCCGTCGCCGCACATCGCCACCAGCTTGCCCTTGGCCTGCTCGTCGCGAATGAGCTTCAGCTTGTCCTCGGGCGTCGCCTGCGCCAGGAAGTCGTCGACGCCGGCTTCGGCCGCGATCGCCGCGGCCGTCATCGGGTTGTCGCCGGTGATCATCACGGTGCGGATGCCCATGCGGCGCAACTCGGCAAAGCGCTCGCGGATGCCGCCCTTGACGATGTCCTTGAGCTGGATGACGCCGAGCAGCCGGCCGTCCTTCGCCACCGCCAGTGGCGTGCCGCCGGCCTTGGCGATCTCGTCGGCGATCGACTGGACTTCACGGGCGACATCGGAATTCGCCGTCGCCTGGATGGCGCGGACGGTGTTGCCGCTCGCCATCGTCTGCGCCGACCCGCCGCCGATATGGTTGAGGATGGCCTCGACCGCGCCCTTGCGCACCGACGAGCCGCCGGCATCGACGCCGCTCATGCGGGTCTGCGCCGTGAACGGGATGAAGGTCGCGCCGAGCTCGGCCATGTCGCGGCCGCGGATGCCATACTGCTCTTTCGCCAGCACGACGATCGAGCGGCCCTCCGGCGTCTCGTCGGCGAGCGAGGCGAGTTGCGCCGCGTCCGCCAGTTCCTGCTCGCTGATGCCGCGCACCGGGCGGAAGGCGGTCGCCTGCCGGTTGCCGAGCGTGATGGTGCCGGTCTTGTCGAGCAGCAGCGTGTCGACGTCGCCCGCGGCCTCGACCGCGCGGCCCGACATCGCCAGCACGTTGAAGCGCACCAGGCGGTCCATGCCGGCGATGCCGATCGCCGACAGCAGCGCGCCGATCGTGGTCGGGATCAAGGTCACGAACAACGCAACCAGCACCACGACCGAGATCTGACCGCCGGCATAGGACGCGTAACTCGGGATCGTCACGGTCGCGAACACGAAGATGATGGTGAGTCCCGCGAGCAGGATATTGAGCGCAATCTCGTTCGGCGTCTTCTGCCGTTCCGCGCCCTCGACCAGGCGGATCATGCGGTCGATGAAAGTCGAGCCCTGCGCCGCGGTGATGCGGACGCGGATCCAGTCGGACAGCACCTGCGTGCCGCCGGTCACCGCCGAACGGTCACCGCCGGACTCGCGGATCACCGGCGCGGATTCACCGGTGATCGCCGCCTCGTTCACCGAGGCCACGCCCTCGATCACTTCGCCGTCCGAGGGAATGGCGTCACCGGCCTCGACCAGCACGATGTCGCCGACCTTGAGGCTGGTGCCCGGCACCAGGCGGAACGTGCCGTCCGCGCCCGACAGCAGCTTGGCCTGGCTCTCGGTGCGCGTCTTGCGCAGCGAATCCGCCTGCGCCTTGCCGCGGCCTTCGGCGACGGCCTCGGCGAAGTTGGCGAACAGCACCGTGAACCACAGCCACAGGATGATCTGGAACGTGAAGCCCAGATAAGCCCCGCCGGTCACGAGGTCGCGGACGAAGATCACGGTGGTGAGCGCGGCCACGATCTCGACCACGAACATCACCGGGTTCTTCATCATCAGCCGCGGATCGAGCTTGGTAAACGCAGCCACGATCGCGGGCTTGAGGATTTTCGGATCCAGCATCGCCGACACCGGCATCCGCTTGTTGGCCTTGACGACTTCCATGGACGTAACTCCGAAATGAAACGATCAGAACACGGTGCCCTCAGAACACGGCGCCTTGGGTCATCGCGAGATGCTCGACGATCGGCCCGAGCGCGAGCGCCGGGAAGAACGTCAAGCCGCCGATGATCAGGATCACACCGACGACGAGGCCGACGAACAGGCCCCCGGTGGTCGGGAACGTGCCGTTCGACGGCGGAATCGACTTCTTGCCCGCAAGCGAGCCCGCGATCGCCATGGCCGGCACGATCATGAAGAAGCGGCCGACGAACATCGCGCTCGCGAGCGTCAGGTTGTAGAAGAAGGTATTGCCGGAGAGGCCTGCGAAGGCCGAGCCGTTGTTGCCGGTCGCCGACGTATAGGCATAGAGCACCTCGGTGAAGCCGTGCGGCCCGGCATTGGCCATCGAGGCGACGGCCGGCGGAAACACCACGGCGACCGCAGTCCAGCCGAGATACATCAGCGGCAGCACCAGGATCGCCAGCATCGCCATCTTGACCTCGCGTGCCTCGATCTTCTTGCCGACATATTCCGGCGTGCGGCCGACCATCAGGCCTGCGACGAAGATCGCGAGCACGACGAACAGCAGCATGCCGTAGAGCCCGGCGCCGACGCCGCCGATGATGATCTCGCCGAGCTGCATGTTGATCAGCGGGATCATGCCGCCGAGCGCAGTGAGGCTGTCATGCATCGCGTTGACCGCGCCGCAGGACGCATCGGTGGTGATCACCGCGAACATCGACGAAGCGATGATGCCGAAGCGGACTTCCTTGCCCTCCATGTTGCCGCCGGTCAGGCCGAGCGCATTGAGCGCGGTGGTGCCGTTGGCCTCGGCCCAATAGGTGACGGCGACGCCGGCGAGGAACAGCACGCCCATGACGGAGAAGATCGCCCAGCCCTGGCGCTGGTTGCCGACCATGCGGCCGAACACGTTGGTGAGGCCCGCGCCGAGCGCGAAGATCGAGATCATCTGCACGAAGTTCGACAGCGCCGTCGGGTTCTCGAACGGATGCGCGGCGTTGGCATTGAAGAAGCCGCCGCCATTGGTGCCGAGCATCTTGATCGCGACCTGCGAGGCGACGGGGCCGACCGCGATGGTCTGCCTTGCGCCTTCCAGCGTGATGGCCTCGACATAGTCGCCGAGCGTCTGCGGCATGCCCTGCCAGACCAGGAACAGCGCGTAGACGATGCAGATAGGCAACAGGATGTAGAGCGTGCAGCGCGTCACATCGACCCAGAAATTGCCGACCGTGCGCATCGAGGCGCGCGCGAAGCCGCGGATCAGCGCCACGGCCAGCACGATGCCGGTCGCGGCCGACAGGAAGTTCTGGTGGGTGAGGCCGACCATCTGCACCAGATAGGACAGCGTGCTCTCGCCGCCGTAGTTCTGCCAATTGGTGTTGGTGATGAAGCTGATTGCGGTGTTGAAGGACAGGTCCTCGGCGACGGCCGATTGCGCGGCCGGATTGAACGGCAGAAACGCCTGCAGCCGCATCAGGCCATAGATGATCAGGACGCCGCCGACATGGAACAGGAGCATGGCGACGGTGTAGGTCAGCCAATGCTGCTCGCGCTTGTCGTCGACGCCGCTGATCCGGTAGAGACCGGCCTCGACCGGGCGCAGCACCGGCGACAGAAAGGTGCGCTCGCCGTTGAAGACGCGCGTCATGTACCAGCCGAGCGGCTTTGTCAGGGCGACGATGATGGCGCAGTACAGAATGATTTGAATCCAGCCAATTGCGGTCATGGGGTTTTGCCTTCAGAGGACGCGGAACGGGGCGAGATCAAAACCGCTCGGGCCGCAGCAGCGCGTAGGTGAGATAGACCAACAGGCCGAGCGAGACGGCGGCGGCCAGCGAATAGTCGAAGATCATGAGTGTCTCCTTCAGAGCCGCTCGCAGGCATAGGTGTAACCGATCGCCAGCGCGAACAGGCCGAAGGCGAGGGCGATCATCAGAACGTCCAGCATGGGGGGTGCTCCTCATTGTGCGCTTCGCGCACAATCGTTGCGAATCGGGAGGACGGGCGAATTGCGATGGATCAACGGCGAGCGAAATCCGCCGGGTGCCCTTCATCCCGATGTCGGGGCCGAAACGTGTCATCGGCCGCATAGGTTTTCGAGAAGACGGGAGCGCTGAACTTATAGGAATCCCATAAAGACGATCGCGGTCGGACGCGACGCTTATGCCGCCCTTATATTTCTCCCCACCCGGCCATCTCGTTTTTAAATGCCGCAGCCGTCATCCTGGCGAGACGTATGCCGCTGCGGCGGCAAACATCGACATGAGATGACGCCATGCCTGCTTTGCTGACGCGGAGCGCTGCGCTGCTGCGCGAGATCATCGAGAAGGCGCGCCACCGTTTTGCGCCCGAGGTGCCGACCGCCGAGACCGCGCCGATCGCGGTGCGAGAACCCGCCGAGGTGCAGAGCGAGATCGATCTGCTCGCCGAGCCGCTTTGCTGCGACAATTTCACGTGACCATCCGCGCCGAACGTCATTGCGGATAAACGTCAAACGAAAGCCGCGGGACGCGCCATGCAAGGCGTCCCGCGGCGAATGGCAACGCTCAGAATATCTGCTCAGAAGATCTTGACCGCGCTCTCCAGCGTCTTCCAGACGCCCCAGGCGAGCGGGACGCCGACGAACAGCCAGAACAGCGCGGCCTTGACGTCGAGGCCACCCTTGCCGATGCCGAACGAGCCGTGCTGGATCGCCGCCTCGCTCTTGGCGCTCTCGGCCTGCAGCTTTGCGACCTCGGCATCACTGAGATGCCACTTGTCGTCGACCGGCTTGATCAGGAAGTTGCAGACCAGCCCGATCACGAGCAATCCGGCCAGGATGTACATCGTGCGATCATAAGCCAGCGCCCGGTCGATGCCGGCCTGCAGTTGGGCGTCGCGGATGTAGCCGACCAGGAGCGGACCGACGACGCCCGCGGTGGACCACGCCGTCAGCAGACGGCCATGGATCGCGCCGACGAATTGCGGGCCGAACATGTCGGCAAGATAGGCCGGAATGGTCGCGAAACCGCCGCCATACATGGTGAGAATCACGCAGAACGCTCCGACGAACAGCAGCCGCGACCCCATATGAGCGAAGCTCGGCGCGAGCGCATAGAGCGCGATGCCGAGAATGAAGAAGGTGTAGTAGGTGCTCTTCCTTCCGATGTGATCCGACAGGGAGGCCCAGAAGAATCGGCCGCCGATGTTGAACAGCGAAAGCAGGCCGACGAAGCCGGCGGCGATGGTCGCGACCGCCACCTTCTGCGTCGCGTCGAGCGCGGAGACGCCGATATCCGGATGGCCGATCAGCGAACCGCCGAAGATCTCCTGCAGCATCGGCGAGGCCATGGCGAGCACGCCGATGCCCGCGGAAACGTTCATGCACAGCACCATCCACATCAACCAGAATTGCGGCGTCTTGTGCGCATCTTCGAGGTGAACGTTGTTCCGCGTGATCATCGCCTTGGCCTGTGCCGGCGGCGTCCAGCCCTCAGGTTGCCAACCGACCGGCGAGACCCGATAGGCGAAAGCACCGATCATCATGAAGACGAAGTAGATCAGGCCCATCACCAGGAAGGCCTGCCAGACGCCGACGTCGGTCGGCGTCTTGAAATAGTTGATCAGGAGATTGGCCAGGGGCGAGCCGATCATGGCGCCGCCGCCGAAACCCATGATGGCCATACCGGTCGCCATGCCGCGCCGATCCGGGAACCACTTCACCAGGGTCGAAACCGGCGAGATGTAGCCGAGGCCGAGCCCCACGCCGCCGATTAGCCCGAGGCCGAGCCAGAGAATCCAGAGCTGATGGACGTAGACGCCGAACGACGAAATCGCGAAACCGCCCGCCCAGCACAGCGCGGCGACGGCGCCTGCCTTGCGCGGCCCTGCCCGCTCCAGCCAGCCGCCGAACACCGCCGCCGACAGCCCGAGCATCACGATTCCGATGGTGAAGATGAACAGGAGATTCGTGATCTGCCAGTCGCAGGTGGTCGTGAACAGGTCACCGAACATCGATGGGCTCGAACATGCTGCGGGCTTGTCGATGCCGATCGCGCGCGACAGCGGCAGCCAGAACACGCTCAGCCCATAGGACATGCCGATGCAGAGATGGATGCACAGCGCCGCCGGTGGCACCAGCCATCGATTGAATCCGGCCTTCGCGATAGTGTGCTCGCGATCGAGAAGTCCAGCCCCCACGCCGGCCATGGTTCCCGCGCTGTCGATACTTGCCATACATCTCTCCCCTTCCAACCACCCGTGTTGGACTCTTCTAGCTCCTGGGATTCCTGTTCCGGTCGCATGACCGCGAAGGGCCGCGTGAATCCTCCTGCGCTATCCGCAAGATACGCCGGGATCGGAACGCCCATTTTGCGTGTGATCGTGGCATGCCACAACCTCTATCGCAACGACAGATTGATTGGGGCAGATGCCGCTTTCGTTGTCGATAGACAAAAGGTCGCGTAGCGACCTTCGCTGATGCGAAAGGCCGGTCAGCCTTGTGTAGCTGACGACTGATTAGCCTTTCCGATCAGTCGATCGGTCTTTTCGATCAAGAACACGATCCGCTGCGCAGTGTGCTCGGTGATCTCGACTTTGTCGCCTGTCTCCCGCACCAGATTCGGAATGTCGATCACGGACAACGGATCGGTGCAATGAATTTCCAGGAGGTCGCCCGATCTCAGCGGCATCAGCGCCTTGCGCGTCTTCAGCACCGGCAGCGGACATTTCAGCCCGGTGAGATCCAGTCGTATCGTCGTCATGCAGCGCAGCATGGCGAGCGGAATCGGCGCCGTCAACCGATCTGCCGCGCCGGCAGATCCGCACGACGGTCACGCTTTCGCCAAGCTCGGCGCATCCGTCGGTCTCCACGAGAGCCGGGACGCCACCGTGCGGGAATTTCATCGCCGCGAAGATGCCATCCTCCGCCTTGCGAAGCGGACATATTGACGGCGCCCGGCTTTCCTCCGGTCACCGAAGGTCGCCGCGCCTCAGATCTCCGCGGCGTTCAGCGCCAGCACATCCTCGAGCCCGATCGCGGACCGCCGCAGCATCGTGGCGACGGCGGGAATGTCGTCGAGCCAAGCGGTCGGCAGCGTGGTCGCCACGGTGACGTCGGCGACGATCCCTACAATGCCGGGGTCGTCGGGAAACATCAGCGGCTTGGCGTTGGCGGCGCGGTGCACCTCGATCCTGCGATGCGGGTCGGACCTGTAGCCTTCGACGATGACGAGGTCGACCGCCGACAGCTTCGCCAACAGCTCCGGCAGGCGGGGCTCGCGGGCGCCGCGCAGTTCGTGCATCAGCGCCCAGCGCCTGCCGGACGACACCAGCACCTCCTCGGCGCCCGCCTCGCGGTGCCGCCAGGAATCCTTGCCGGGAACGTCGACGTCGAAATCGTGGTGGGCATGCTTGATCACGGAGACCTGCAGCCCCTGCGCCTTGAGAAGCGGCAGCACCCGCGTCACCAGCGTGGTCTTGCCTGCGCCGCTCCAGCCGGCGAGCCCAATGACTCTCATTCAGTCTACTCTCCGGAACCCGCCGCCTCGTCATTGCGAGCGCAGCGAAGCAATCCATCTTTCCCCGGGGTTGATACGTGGATTGCTTCGCTTCGCTCGCAATGACGGCTGGGGCCGCATTTCGTTCAATCTTCACCAATGCTATATCCGCGCGCACGCCCTGTCATGCTAACCTCGGCGGTATCATGAAGACCGACAAGGCCGCCGTGGCAAATCCGGATGCTCCGCGCCTCAACGGGCGCGGCGTGCCGCCCACGCCGGGCGTGCTGGTCGCCGGCGGGCTGGCGCGGCGCATGGGCGGCGGCGACAAGCCGATGCGCAGCATTGCCGGCCGCACCATCCTGGAACGCGCGATCGCGCGGCTTGCGCCGCAATGCGACGGCCTCGTCCTCAACGCCAATGGCGAGCCGGCGCGCTTCGCCGCGTTCGGCCTGCCGGTGATCGGCGACAGCGTCGCCGATTTTCCAGGACCGCTCGCGGGCATCCTCGCCGGCCTCGACTGGGCCGCAACCAACCGGCCGGAGGTCGAATGGATGCTGAGCGCGGCGGCCGATTGCCCGTTCCTGCCGCGCGATCTCGTCGCGCGCCTGCATCGGGCCCGTGCCGAGCAGAACGCCGAGCTCGCCATCGCGGCCTCCGCCGAGCAGTCGCATCCGGTGATCGGCCTGTGGCGCGTCGGCTTGCGCGAGGAGCTGCGCCACGCGCTGGTGGTGGAGGGCGTCAGGAAAGTCGGCCGCTGGGCCGCGCGCTTTTCGCTCGCCACCGTCATTTGGCCGACGACACCGCTCGATCCGTTCTTCAACGCCAACACGGCCGAGGATCTCGCCGAAGCCGAGCGGCTCGCCGCGGCGGACGAAGGATAGCCGGCGCGAGGGTGGCTTGTCCGCGGATGCTCGCCCTGGGGCGCACCGCGATTCACAGCGTCTGCCGCACCGCGCCGCCGTCGACCGGGATCGCCGCGCCGTTGATGTAGCGCGCGAGCGGCGAGGCCAGGAACGCGACCAGGTGGCCGATGTCGTAGGGCTCGCCGAAATAGCCGGCGGGAATGTTCTGCTTGATGTAGTCGGCGCGCGACTGCTCCGTCGGGTGCAGCCTGGTCAGAATCTGCGCCGTGTTGATGCGCCCCGGCGCGATGGTGTTGACCGTGATGCCGTAGCCGCCGAGCGCGAACCCCAGCGTTCGCGACCAGCTCGCCAGCGCCGCCTTGGCGGGCGCCGCGGCATTCGGCCTTGGCGCCACCAGCGCCCCGGAAATGCTGATGATCCGGCCCCAGCGCTGCGCCTTCATCGCGGGCACGACGAGATCGGCGAGCCGCCGCGCGGCCATGAAGTTGAGGTTGAACGATTCGTCCCAATAGTCATCGTCCACCTCGCCGGCGATCGGCCGCGCGGCGCCGGCATTGTTGACGAGGATGTCGATCCGGCCGCCGAGCGCTGCCGCGGCTTCGGCCGCGATCTGGCCCGGGCCATCCTTGGCGCCGACATCGCCCACCACGATCGCCGGCCGTCCGCCCGCGCTGGCGGCGAGCTTTTCGGCCACCACGTCGAGCGAAGCCTGCGTACGCCCGCTGATCGCCACCCGCACCCCCGCGTCCGCGAGCGCCTCCGCCACACCGGCGCCGATGCCGCCGCTCGCGGCCGTGACGAGCGCGGTCTTGCCGGTGAGATCGAGATCCATGTCATGCCTCCGAGCCTGTCAGCTTCGTCAGCCGGATGCTATCGCCGCGATCGGGACATGTCACGGCGTCGGCGACACTCGTTCGTCCGTTGCGACATGCTGGGCAAACGACAACGCATAGCCGTTATCATCCAACAGGCCGAACTCACGCACGCCGTAAGCCATGGTCTCGATTGGGTAAGAGATACGCGCGCGAGTCTTGAGGCTCTCCCACAGCTCCTCGACATTGTCGACCTCCAGATAGATCGAGCCGGTGAAGCGTGGGCCCTGCCAGGGCAGATGGGCGTTGGGCTGCGCGAGCATGATGTCCGCAACGCCAAGCCGAACGCGTGCGAAGCCTTCCGATTGCAGCGTGCAGGTGAAGCCGAGCTGCTCCACATAGAACCTCACGGACCGCGCGACGTTCTCAGTCGAGAGTGCAATCGAGACACTGCGAACGGCCATCTTCAACTCCCGAACCGGTTCCGCCGCTCCGGTATAGCGCATGGATCGACAAAGCGTAATCCGCTGCAAACGTCGGAACTGTCGCGCTTTTGCCCGTTCTATCCAGCTCGCCGAAGCCTGTGGGCGGATTAGCGAAAGCGTAATCCGCCCCACGGCCGCATCGAACCGAGCTGGAAATCAGGCCTTCACTCTGGTGTTTGAGACAGATTGCGCTTCGCTCATCCGCTCTACAAGCCGCGTGACCGGCCGCCGATCGTTTCATTCAGTTCCTTGCCGGCCTCGTCTTCGGTGCATAGGCAAACGCACCACCGCCGCAATCCAGTTTCATGGACAGGCAGGCGGTGTATTCCGCCTGGGAATACACCCCGATCGGGTGGTGAGCGGCAGGCTTGCCCGGGAACGGATTGTGGTCGCAGTAGCCCGTGCGGCCGGACGTCATGGCATTGCACTGTTCCTTGCTCGCAAACCCGCAGCTCAAGAGATTGTGTTCGTTGATCCGGCACCAATCTTCCGCGCTGGCCTTCGACACAGTCGTGGCAACGACAGCGATTGCAAGCAGCGCTTTCACAGGGGGGACGATCATCGTCCTCGATAACGGCTTCATTCTTTCTTCCTATCTTCTTGTCGCGCCGCTCTCGAGGAGAAACGGCAGCCAACGTCGCATCATTTGCCCGGCGTAGATAGAAAGGCGTCGATTGACGTCAACCGGCTTCAACACTTTATCATTGTCGTACGATCATCATATTTGCTTCACATGGCCACGATCATCGCGCCGTCACTGCCTGAGGCGCTCGCGACTGCCGCGAGCCAAGAGGCCGCGTGCCGACCATGCGCAAAACCGGCCGTGGCCTACGGCAACTATCGCCTTCCGATTTTCGGAAAATCGCTTGACGCCGACCCCAAATCAGTGCGATTATAGGTGCATCCCGTCCCGGCAAGGGGGGCGTATCGCGATCGTCACGAACGCGGGACGGGGTGCGATGGACGCAGGCAACCCGTCAGACGAACGGGATGCCGCGGACGGCGAAACCGTGTGGTCCTGACACCCCGACGCTGGTGTCAAGCTCGCAAAGAGAGATGATCTTGCGAGCGACGGGGGCAAGAAAGCCCGGTCCCCGGGGAGAGCACGGCATAAGCGTTAACACCATCGCGCAGGGAATGCCGGTGATCTCGGCTGAACCTGTGGTAACCGCCGCGTGCGTTCTTGTTGCACGCGGGCCATGGGTGCGGCTGAAGCACTCGGCATTCCCTGCGCCCTCTTGATTTCCGGAGGGCCGGATCAATGGCATCACCCGGGCGTTTCGCGCCGCGGGAACGTTGCTCCATGACATTTCCGCTGTTTGCCGGATGGTTGAAGATCGCAGAAATCTGCATAAGGATGCGGGATACACAAACGCGTGCCGGCTCGCTTCGAGCTCGGCCGGTGGCGAGGCGCAGCAACACGAAAGACGCACGCCGCGTCGATTGGGGGAGGACCACTTGATTCCAGCCAGGACATTATCCCTGCTCGCGGCGCTGCTCGCCGCAATGCTGATGCCGGGCGCGGCGCGGGCGCAGATTTCCGACGACGCGGTCAAGATCGGCGTGCTCACCGACATGAACGGGCCGGCCTCGACGCCGACCGGCCAGGGCTCGGTGACGGCGGCGCAGATGGCGGTCGACGATTTCGGCGGCAAGGTGCTCGGCAAGCCGGTCAGCGTCATCATCGGCGACCACCAGCTCAAGCCAGACGTCGGCGCGGCCATCGCGCGGCGCTGGTACGACACCGAGCAGGTCGACCTGATCGTCGACGTGCCGGTCTCCGCAGTCGGCCTTGCGGTGCAGAGCATCGCCAACGAGAAGAAGAAGCTGTTCATCACCCAGTCGACGGGAACGGCCGATTTCCACGGCAAGTTCTGCTCGCCCTATGCGCTGCAATGGGTGTTCGACACCCATGCGCTCGCGGCGGGCACCGCGCAGGAGGTGGTCAAGCGCGGCGGCGACAGCTGGTTCTTCATCACCGACGACTACGCCTTCGGGCACTCGCTGGAGCGCGACGCCTCCGAGGTCGTGACGAAGACCGGCGGCAAGGTGGTCGGCTCGGTGCGGCCGCCGTTTGCGACCTCGGACGTCTCGTCCTTCATCCTGCAGGCGCAGGCGTCGAAGGCGAAGATCGTCGGCATTGCCGGCGGCCCGCCGAACAACGTGAACGAGATCAAGACCGCCGGCGAGTTCGGCATCTTCAAGGGCGGCCAGCAGATGGCGGCGCTGCTCGCGCTGATCACCGACGTCCACGGCCTCGGGTTGAAGGCGGCGCAGGGCCTGCTTTTGACCACCTCGTTCTACTGGGACATGGACGACAAGACGCGGGAATGGTCCAGGCGCTACTTCGCCAAGGTGAACCGGATGCCGACGATGTGGCAGGCCGGGGTCTATTCCGCCGTCTGGCATTATCTCGACGCGATCAAGGAGACCGGCACCGACGACCCGCTGAAGGTCACGGCCAGGATGCGCGAGAAACCGGTCGAGGATTTCTTCGCCCGCAACGGCCGGCTGCGCGAGGACAATCTGATGGTGCATGATCTCTGGCTGGCGCAGGTCAAGTCGCCGGACGAGAGCAAGTATCCGTGGGACTATTACCAGATCCTGGCGAAGATCCCGGGCGAGCAGGCGTTCGGCCCGCCCGACCGGGCGTGCCCGATGGTGAAGAAATGAGCGCGAGCAGGCGAGCTCTGCGTCAACGGCGCGACGCCGCATCATTGCAGTAGGCAAGCCTGCGATTTTATGGAAGCATCCTCCGACAACAAGAAGCCGAATGGGAGGATTCATGCCTCGGACCTTGCGTGCCGCGCTGTCGGCCCTCGTTTGCCTTGGGGGCCTTGCAGCGGGCGCAGCGCCCGTTTCCGCCGCCGATACCTACCCGAACCGCGCCGTGCACTGGATCAACGGCTTCGCGCCGGGCGGGCCGGTCGACACCACGGCGCGGATCATGGGCCAGTGGCTGTCGGATCATTTCGGCCAGCAGTTCGTGATCGAGAACCGCACCGGCTCCGGCGGCAACATCGCGGCCGCAGCGGCGATCAACGCCACGGCGGACGGCTACACACTGCTGTTCGTCGGAGCCAACAACCCGATCTCGGCCTCGCTCTACAAGAAACTGCCGTTCGACTTCCTACGCGACACCGTGCCGGTCGCGAGCATCATGCAGCTGCCCAACATGCTGGTGGTCGCCAACGACGTGCCCGCGAAGACCGTCCGCGAGTTCATCGACTACTGCAGGGCGAACCCCGGCAAGGTGTTCTTCGCCTCCTCCGGCAACGGCACGTCGGTGCATCTCGACGCCGAGCTGTTCAAGGCGATGACCCAATGCGAGATGGTGCACGTGCCCTATCGGGGATCGGCGCTCGCCTATCCCGACGTCATCTCCAACAAGGTGCAGCTCATCTTCGACAACCTGCCCGGCGCGCTGGAGCAGTCGCGCGGCGGCACCGTGCGGGCGCTCGGCGTCACCTCGCCGCAGCGCTGGCCGGGCGTGAGCGAGGTGCCGGCGATCGCCGAGACCGTGCCGGGATACGAGGCACTCGGCTTCTACGGCATCTGCGCGCCGAAGGGTACGCCGCCGGAGGTCGTCGACATCCTCAACAAGGCGGTCGCCGAAGCGTTGCAGGACCCCAAGCTGCTGGCGCGGCTGGCCCAGTTCGGCGGGCTTCCCCGGCCGATGTCGCCGTCCGAATTCGGCAAATTCCTCGCCGACGAGACCGAGAAGTGGCGCAAGGTCGTGCAGTTCGCCGGTGTATCGGTGGATTGACTTTGGGTGAGCCCGCCGCGGCGCATTGCGCGATTGCCCCCCGCCCTGTAAACGGACCCGGCACCGCTCAGCAGCCCGTCGGCCGCCCTGCGGCGGGGCCTGTAGCTCAATGGTTAGAGCCGGCCGCTCATAACGGTCTGGTTGCAGGTTCGAGTCCTGCCGGGCCCACCACGCGATCAAGACGCTCTTCAGAAGCCATTTCGGCGCAGAGGAAATCATCGCGCGGGACACGCGCGTCTTTGCCATCGAGATTGAAAGGGTTGCGGTGCTCATCATGACGGTCACGCAGGAAACCAGTCCCGGCACGCAAGGTCCGTTCTACGCCGACGCCGAAGCCGCCGAGGTGTTCGGCCGCCGGCTGCTGATCGCGCATGGCTTGCCCGAGGCGGATGCGGCGACGGTCGCGCGATGCCTGGTGCGCGCCGACCTGCGCGGTGTCGACACCCACGGGCTGCAGACGCTGCCGCGTTATCTCGAGCGCGTGCGGCGCGGATTGATCAATCCGCGCCCGGACTTGAAAGTCGAGCGCGTCACGCCGATGGTTGGCGCGCTCGATGGCCAGGACGCGTTCGGCTTCGTGGTCGCGACCAAAGCGATGGCGGAAGCGATCGAGATGGCGCGCGAGTTCGGCGTCGGCATCGTCTCCGCGCGCCGGAGCACGCATTTCGGCATGGCGGCCAATTATGCGCTGCAGGCGATGGATGCAGGCTATATCGGCATCGTCTTCACCAATGCCTCGAAAGCGATGCCGCCGTGGGGCGGCCGCGAAGGCCTGCTCGGCACCAGCCCGATCGCGGTGGCGGCACCGGGCGGAACGGAAATGCCGTTCGATCTCGACATGTCGCCGGCGGTCGCCGCGCGCGGAAAAATCCGGCGCGCCGCGCGGCGCGGCGAACCCATCCCGCCCGGCTACGCGCTCGACGCCAAAGGCCGCCAGACCACCGATCCCCATGCCGCGCTCGACGGCG
>NZ_JAFAVV010000879.1 GCF_019242285.1 Bradyrhizobium sp. | reverse complement strand
GGCCAATTCCCGTTCGAGTTCCATCGCGCGATGGCGGACGGCGGCTGGCTCGGGATCACGATGCCGGAGGAATACGGCGGATCGGGCCTCGGCGTCACCGAGGCCGCGATCATGATGCACGAGGTGGCAAGCCATGGCGGCGGCATGGCGTCTTCGTCGGCGGTACATATCAACCTGTTCGGACCACATCCCATCGTTGTGAAGGGGACCGATGACCAGAAGCGGCGCTGGGTGCCACGCCTGGTTGCTGGCGAGGACCAGTGCTGCTTCGGCTTCACCGAGCCGGATGCCGGGCTGAACACGACCCGCATCAAGACGTTTGCAGAAAAAGTCCCCGGCGGCTACCGCGTGCACGGGCAGAAGGTCTGGACTTCGACAGCGCAGGTCGCGAACAAGATCATGCTGCTGACGCGGACCACGAAGTTCGAGGACTGCAAGCGGCCGACAGACGGCATTACCATCTTCTACACCGATCTCGATCGTTCCAGGATCGAGGTGCGGCGTATCCCGAAGATGGGACGCAAGGCCGTCGATTCCAACGCCATCTTTATCGACGGCCTCTTCATTCCGGAAGCGGATAGGATCGGCGAGGAAGGCAAGGGCTTTTCCTATATCCTGCACAGCCTCAATCCCGAGCGCATCCTCGTTGCCGTCGAAGCCGTCGGGATCGGGCAAGATGCGCTGCGCCGGGCGGCCCGCTACGCCAGAGAGCGCGTGGTGTTCGATCGGCCCATCGGTCAGAACCAGGGAATCCAGCATCCCCTGGCCGAAAAATGGATGTATCTCGAAGCGGCGTGGCTGATGGCCATGCGTGCAGCCTGGCTCTACGACAACGGCAAGCCGTGCGGCGCGGAGGCCAATAGCGCCAAATTTCTCGGCGCACGTGCCGGTCACGACGCCGCCTGGCAGGCCATCATGACCCATGGCGGCTTCGGCTATGCCAAGGAGTATCATGTCGAACGGCTCTTCCGCGAAGTCTCGATAACCCGAATTGCGCCGGTCACAGAGCAGCTCATGCTGAGCTTTATCGCCGAGAAGGTGCTCGATCTGCCGAAGAGCTATTGATCTGTTGCTGTTTGCCGCGGCGGCGTCACAGGTTCCGGGAGATCAATTCCCGCATGATCTCCGATGTTCCGCTATAGATGCGCAGCACCCGCGCATCGGCGAATAACCGGCGGATCTCGTATTCCGCATGAAGCCGCGTTGGCGGAAGCCCAGCGCTGCCCGACTTCATGACCAAGAGAGCGGCCAACCTGCTTCGGGACCTCGCAGTTCGCAAGAGTCGACTTCACCATCGATAGGACATCTGCGGCGTAGGCCGTCAGCCACCGCCACGCTCGCGACCATGGCGCGTCGGCGAGAGTGGTACCTGAAGAACGCTGAAGCCCGCGAGCTGGGGAAAGGCCTTGGCTGCATCCGGCGACACCAGCGTGAGCACGGCGGCCGGCACCTGTCCCTGCACCAGGCGATCGACGGCCAGGGCCTCCGTGCCGCTCAATCGCACGTCCGAGGCTCCGGCCGCCACCATGGCCGTGCGCACATCGGCCTCGGCGTCGGAATATCGCTTGTCGATCGCGATGTCCTTGCCGGTCAGCTCCTGCACCGACTTGATATCCGGGCGCGTAACGACCAGCGCGACCAGCGTGTCCTCGACCGGCGCGGCGCCGGAGCGATCGTCGGGCCGCATTGCATTTTCCGAGTGCTCACCGTGCATTGACCTGAGCTCCTCCGCTCCTAAGGCAGTCAACTGCTCCGCGACGGCCGCGGCGGCCATCGCCTGATGTTGGACGGTGGTCGACGCCACCGCAGCGATGGCATCACCCGTCGGCTGTGATCGCACTTTGTCCGCGGGCACGTCTTCGACGGTTTGCGCGCTCGGGATCTCGGCATGGGCGTCGCGATCGGAGCGCGTGATTGCCGCATTGGACGGCCCGCGCGCAGCGCCGTCTGGCGCCTGCGGCCCGTTGGCTGTCGATTGAGAGCTGTCGTTCGCCTCGTGTTGCTCATGGCTTGGAAGCGGTGGCTGCATCGATTGCGGAACTTCCGCCCGCGTGGGGGTCGAGCCCTTTGCCGATGTGACTTGGCTCGGCTGCGACCGTCCGTTCACCCTGGCTTGCTGGCTCCGTTTGACGTTGGAGGGCGAAGCGCGCCCGACGACTCGCTCGCGCGAGACAGCGCCCCGCCTTGCCGGCGCGGTGCCCGGCTGGCGCGTCAGTTCGTGCTGCACCCGGCGTGACCACGCCATGTAGGCCTGGCAGGGAATGTTACAAGGCAATCCGTCGATATAGACCGTGTCGGGCGCTGCCATCGCCTGCGACGCGGTTCCAGATACGATCGACAACAACGCGACCAACATCGTGCAATATTTCACGGCACGCTCTCCCACGTCATCGAATGACAGAATCGGGGAGCCTCTCGAGCCGACAGCGCAATAGAACTAATGAAACGGGCTCGCAGGCCTTATCGCCAATGAATGTTGCCTATCAGTCAAATTCGTCCAAATGGCGATCCCCAGCATGCGAACTGCTGCTCGATGGAACCGCGCACAGCTCGGGCCTCGGTGAAAGTACGAAGCGGACATCGCTTCGGTTTCATGCTCATGACGGCCGGAGGTACATGGAGACCAGTTGCGCGATCCACGGCGGGGCCGAGAGGCGCTGCGTCGGCTTGGTTCCACCTCACGCCGCGCCCGCTCCCGCCTTGCCCTCAGTTCGCACCTCCATCGCCTCGATCGCGGGGATGCTGATCGAGAATCGCGCGCCGCCCGTCGGCGCATCCGATATCGCGATGAAGCCGCCGTGCTGGCGCTCGACGATGCCGTGGGCGATCGCGAGGCCGAGGCCGGTGCCGCCGGTGGTGCGGTTGCGGGATGCTTCGCCGCGGTGAAAGGCGCGGAACACGACCCAGCGATCCGCAGGCGGAATGCCGGGGCCATCGTCGTCGACGGCGACCTCGATCATGTCCTGGCTTCGCTGCAACCACACCCTCGCCTTGCGGCCGTAGCGCAGCGCGTTGCCGATGATGTTCAACAGCGCGCGCGACAGCGCCGCGCGGTCGCCGGCGACCAGGAAGGGCCCGGTGCCGAGCCGGTGCAGCGCCACTTCGCCGCCAGCCAGCCGCACGGCCTCCACCTCGTGCGTGACCACGGCGAGGAGGTCCACGGCTTCCCTGCTCTTCAGCGGGTTGGTGTGCACGGAGAGCAGCAGCGCGTCCTCGAGAAAGGCGTCCATGTCAGCGAGATCGCGCGCCGCCTTGCCGAGCTGCTCCGGATCGTCGAGCAGGTCGAGGCGAAGCTTCAGCCGCTGCACATAGGTCTTGATGTCATGCGCGATCGCGCCCAGCATGGCGTTGCGCTCGTCGAACAATGTCGCGATCTGCTCCTGCATGCGCTGGGTGTGTCGCGCCAGCGCAGCGATCTCCGGCGAGCCGCCGGCAGCAATCCGCTGCGGCACGCCGGTCGCGGCAAAGGCCTCGACCGCGCCCGCGATGCGCTCGACCGCGCGGCCCTCGCGCAGGATCGCGATCAGCACGCCGCTCGCGAGCAGGAGCCCGACGACACCGACCCAGAAGCCCGTCGGCAGGCCGAAGAAGCGCGGCAGGAGGTCGCTGCGCGCTTCCGCGACAAGCCACGCGCCTGGCGCGAGCTGCACATAGACGAAGACCGGTTCGTTCGACAGCGCCCAGTTCAGCGCCCGCCGCTCGGTGCCGAACGGCCGGGCGCGGGTGAGCGCGACCACCGCGTCGGCGCTGCCGCCGAGGCGGCTCCGCACCACATTCTCGATCTCGCGGACATGGGCGAGATCGGACGAGGCGGCCGGCGGGCCCGCGTGTTCAAAACGATAGGAAAGGCCGGCCCAGGAGATCGCGGCGAGCACGTCCTTGCGCTGCGGCTCGCCGAGTTTCGGCCAGAGATGGACGACGGCCGCGATCTGGTCCGGCACCAGGCCCACGCCGCCGACGCGGCGCTTGACCGACTCGACGAAGGTCGCCGTCAGTGCCAGCACCTCGATCAGGATGGCGAGTGCCGCGACGGCGAAGAAGATCCGCCACAATCGTCGTCGCGGCAGCTTCACGGCGCGTCGTCCAGGGGGAGGGTGAGGAGATAGCCGACATTGCGCACCGTCTTGATGCCGTCCTCCGGAAAGCCGGCATCGATCAGCTTCCTGCGCAGCCGGCTCATCTGCACGTCGATGTTGCGGTCGAACAGGTCGGCGGCACGCCCGCGCGTCCAGTCGATCAACTGGTCGCGGGTCAGCGTGCGCCCGGGCCGCTCGACGAAGCAGGCCAGCAGATCGAACTCGCCTGATGTGAGCGGCAGCGCGGCGCCTTCGCGGTCCAGCGCGGCGCGGCGGTCGCGGTCGACGACCAGGCCGCCGACCGCAAGCCGGCCGACGCGCCGCGTGGTCCCGCTCCGGCGCAGGATCGCCCGCACCCGCGCCACCAATTCGCGCCGCTCGAACGGCTTTGGCAGATAATCGTCGGCGCCGGTCTCCAGGCCGATCGAGCGGTCGATACTCAGCGAGCGCGCAGACACCATCAGGACCGGAATGTCGAGCGTCTCGCGCAGATGCTGGCAGAAGGTCAGGCCGTCTTCGCCCGGCATCATGATGTCGAGGATGATCAGGTCGAACTCGTTGCGCGGCCCGACCAGGCGGCGCGCACTCGCGGCGTCCTTGGCCACCCGCACCTCGAAACCCTCCCGCGTCAGCGCGGCTTGCAGCAGCGTGCGGATCTCGTCGTCATCGTCAACGACGAGAATGCTTGTCGACGATTTTACCATCGGTCGCAGTTTCGCAAACACCGGCCCGTGGCCGCAAGCGGCAAATCCCCGCGGCAACAAATTGCAATATTGGAACGCCGGGCGGCAAAACACCGGCGATGTGACGCGCGCATGGTCGGGTCGTTCGCCGCATCCTGAACGGAGCGGCCGTCGGAAATGAAGGAGTAGCATGATGATGATGAAGTCGATGATCGTGGCGGCCTCAGCCGCGCTCGCGCTTTCCGTTGCGACCGCCCAGGCCGCCGACGCCGGCACCTGGTCGACGCGCTGGACCGGCCCGCGCGGCGGCACCTATGAAGGCGGCGGCAGCTGCGCCGGCGGCGCCTGCCAGAGCGCGGGCACGTTCACGGGACCGTTCGGCGGGGTCTGGCATCACAACGGCAGCTCGCACCAGGTCGCGCCTGGGGAGTGGGCCGGCGAGCACACCGTCACCGGCCCGGGCGGTGGTACCTGGCAGAACAGGTGGACCTGGCACGCCGCCGGCAGGTGATAGCTATCGGCGCATGGGTGGGTTAGCGGCGCGCTCGCTCCAAGAGCGAAGGCGTCGCGTAACCCACCATGGTCGCATGACGGAGCCGACGAATCGACGGGTTACGCGACCGCGACCAGCATCTGATCGCGGGAGATAGCGCGTTCACGGTCGCTGACCCATCCTACCATTCCTCGACGGCCTGCGCCGCCGCTCGGGACGAGCGTCGACCCGGACTGCGCGCAACGGCTTGGCCGGGAGCCTTGGCGTGCTAGATTGGCGCGGCCGTTCAGCGTGGAGCTGCTTCAGGCGCTTGTGCGGCTCGAGCCCACCTTCAACCGGAGAAAATCGACATGAAACTCGGACGCCTTGGCGTGTGGTACGGCACCGACAAGCTCGACGGATCGCAACTGCGCGATTTCGTGCGCACGGTCGAGAACAATGGCTACGCGGCCCTGTGGTATCCCGAATCGCGGGGCTACGAGTCGATGTCGCTGGCGGCCTTTCTGCTGTCGTGCAGTGAGAAGCTGGTGATCGGCAGCTCGATCGCCAATATCTATGCACGCGATTCCTTCACGGCGCAGCGCGCCATGGTCTCGCTGAATGCGCTCTATGACGACCGGTTCGTTCTCGGTCTCGGCGTCAGCCACATTCCATTGGTCGAGGGCGTGCGCGGCCATCGCTACGACAAGCCGCTGTCGGCGATGAGCGCCTATCTCGACGGCATCAACAAGGTCGCGCCCGCCGGCGACCTGCCGCCGGTCGTGGTCGCAGCGCTGGGACCGAAGATGCTGGCGCTGAGTGCCGCCAAGTCGCGCGGGGCTGTCCCCTACAACGTGACGCCGAAGCATACGGCCGAGGCCGCCGCGGTGCTCGGCCCTTCGAAGTGGCTTGCGGTGGAGCAGAAGGTCGCGATCGAGACCGATCCCGTCAAAGCGCGGGCGCTCGGGCGCAAGGAGCTGTCGCGTTACATGGTGCTGCCGAACTACCGCAACAACTGGCTGCGCCTGGGCTTCACCGAGGCCGAGCTCGCCGACGGCGGCAGCGACCGGTTCATCGATGCGATGGTGCTGTGGGGCGACGCCGATACGGTCAAGCGCGGCCTGCGGGAGCACTTCGCGGCCGGCGCCACCCATGTTTGTCTGCAGCCCGTCCACGCCGACGGCGATTTCGCCGCCCGCGACCGCATGCTGGCCGCGCTCGCCGATACCTGAGGTGAGCGCGCGGCCTCCCCACCACGGCTGTGGTCGCCCGGCTTGACCGGGCGGCCCAGCATTCCAGAGACACCTTGGCTTGATTCGATACGCCGCGGCGTGCTGGATGCCCCGGTCGAGCCGAGGCATGACGGCGGAGGGAGTGGCTTCACATACTCACTGGCCTTCCTCAGAGCAGGTCGGCGACGGCGTTCCGGTAGCGCCGCATCGCAGCGACATGGTCGGCCATGCTCCGGCCGGCCATGCGCTTGTGGTGGTAGCCGCCGAAAGTGTTGTGCAGCGTGACATGCGTGACACCTGCCTTCTTCCAGAAGCTGATCTCCTCGCGCCAGTCCTTCTCGGTGCCTGTGCCGGTCGAGGTCCAGACTTCGAGGCCGACCGACGCCGGATCGCGTCCCTCGGCTTCCACCAGGCGGCGCAGCTTGTCGAACTCGGCGACGGCCTTGGGTCCCGGCGGCTCGGACAGCATCATCCAGCCGTCGCCCCACTTCGCGATCCGCCGCAGCGTCACGTCCATGTGACCGCCGAACCACAGCGGAATTTTGCGGCTTGGCGGCCGCGGATTGATGCCGGCGTCCAGGAGGCGGTGCCACTTGCCTTCGAACGTCACGTAGGGATCGGCCCACAGCGCCTTCATGACCTGGACCTGTTCCTCGGACCGCTTGCCCCTGTTGTGGAAATTCTCGTTGAGGCCGACGAACTCGATCTCGTTCCAGCCGACGCCGATGCCGAACCGGAAACGGCCGCCGCTGAGCACGTCGAGGCTGGCGGCCTGCTTGGCCACCAGCACCGTCTGGCGCTGCGCGAGGATCAGCACCTGGGTGGAGAGCTCGACCTTCTTCGTGCAGGCGGCGATGAAGCCGAACGCCACGAAGGGGTCGTGGAACAGGCCGAGTCCGCCCGCACGGCCGCTGGCGGGGTTGTCCGGGTTGCCGCCGAGCACGTGGTCCGCCAGCGTCAGGCCGTCGTAGCCTTCGGCCTCGGCGAGCTCAGCGAATTCGCGCACGATTCCGCCGTCGCCGCCGATGTCGCCGAAAGGCAGGGCAATTCCGAGATGCATGGTCGTTTCCTCGTTTTGGCTGGTTGCCGGTTTCCCGCTAATCTATAGATTTCCGCGA
>NZ_JAFAVV010000806.1 GCF_019242285.1 Bradyrhizobium sp. | reverse complement strand
AGTGCTCGCACCAGGACGTCGCGACTTTTCTCGGACTGTCGGTGGCCACAGTCAACAATCGCCTGTACGCAGCCCGATCCCACCTGAAACGGAGGATGTTGACCATCATGACCGATACGCTGAACGCCCATGCCTTGCCCGATGAGTTCGCCAACCGCATCGGCCGCCTGATCGAGACACGCGGCGATGTCGTCGATGCCCTGTTCGATCCGGCAGCTTTGCCCGATTTGCTGACCGAGCTCGTGGTCAGCGACGAGGCGCGCAAGGAGGGGCTGAAGGTGCAAGTGATGCAGCGGCCCGGCGGCGGTGTGGTCCGCGGTGTCGCCACCTCCATGATGCCGCCGCTGCCGAGGGGCGCAACGGTGCTGAGCTCGCGCCGAAAGTCTCTGGGGAGCATCGATCCGCTCCAGTTCGATCGCCTGGTGCCGCTATTGGCTGCGGCCACCTCCGATGGGCGTCAGACCCACGAGGTGGTGGAGACCGGCATCAAGGTGATCGACGTGATGTGCCCGATCCGGGCCGGCGGCAGCGTTGCGATCGCCGGCGAATACGGTACCGGCAACACAGTGGTGATGGAGGAGATCGTGCGGCGCATCAGCGGAGGCGCTCATCCGGTGACGCTGTTCGTGCTGATCCCGCCACCGTCTGATATCTGGCCGCCCTCGCTGGACGAAAGCCATTCGTTCGCGGACGCGTTGAAGGCGGAAGGTTCCAGCGAAGGCACGGTCGGCGCCGTGCAGACCTTCTTCCTGCGCGGCGTGGAGGGACCGTGGCGCGCTGAAACGCTGGCGGCACTCGCGGCCGTCGACACCGTCGTGCACCTCTCGCGCGAGATGATCCGGCGCAGGACCTATCCGGGCGTCGACGTGCGGACCGCGCGCTCGCGCCTGATCGATGAGAGCAGGATTCCGGTCAGTGACGTGTCGCTGGCGCGAGCGGTGCGGGATGCGATCGCGGCGGCGCGCGGTGCGGAAGATCGCCAGGAGCAGGCGGCCAGCGCGGTGCTGATTGATCGTGCGCAGAAGCTGCAAGCCTTCTTCTCGCAGCCGTTCTATGTCGCCGAGCCGTTCACCGGGCGTTCGGGCTCCTTCGTCGGCCGCGCCGACGCCTTGCGCGGCTGCCGCGAGATTCTCGACGGCCGGCACGACGACCTTCCCGTCGAGGCCTTCTACTTCACCGGCGGCATCGATGAGATTCGTCGCGCCGCCGGCGCCGCGTGAATTTACTGCTTCTGCTTGCCGTCCTTGTCGAAGGAGGCGAGATAGGCCCAGAGATTGGCGGCTTCGGTCTCGCTCTTGATGCCGGCGAAGGTCATCTTGGTGCCGGGGATCTTGGCCTTCGGGTCCTTGATGTAGCTGAGGAACTCATCCTTGTTCCAGGTGATGCCGGAGTTCTTGTTGCCATCGGAGTAGTTGTAGTCCGCCGCGGTGCCGGTCTTGCGGCCGTCGAGGCCGTTGAGCTCAGGGCCGACCTTGTTCTTGGCGCCTTCGCCGATCGAATGGCAGGGCAGGCACTTGTTGAAAGAGGTCTTGCCCGCCGCGACATCCTGGGCCAGCGCGCTGGACGCGGCGACGGTCGAAGCGATCACGATCAGGGCGCTGAGGCTCGGTTTGTTCATGGCAGGAGGGCTCTTCGTTGTTTCTCGTGAGAGAAGTGATTGGCGCGCGTTTTGTGGCATGGCAGGCCCGCGCTCACAAGCCGCCAAAAGTCGCGAGCTTTCGCCATATTTGCGCTGCCTCGAACTCGCGGGACAATCTGCAGCATGTGTCCGCTTCTGCCTATCCAAGCTCGTCAGGATATGCTTGATTCGCAACGAAAATTCGCGGGGCTTGCGGGAGCGTGCCGATGGCCATCATGATGCCCGAAGCCGATGCGGAGGTATTGAAGCGTCGAAGCGAGATCGTGGCCGCCCTGCGCGCGATCGTGCCGGGCGAGGGCGTGATCGATACGCCTGCCGAGATGCTGCCCTACGAGGCCGATGGCCTGATGGCGTATCGGCAGCCGCCGATGGTGGTGGTGCTGCCTGATTGCACCGAGCAGGTCTCGCGCGTCCTGAAATACTGTTACGCGCAAGGTATCAAGGTGGTGCCGCGCGGCTCCGGCACCTCGCTGTCCGGCGGCGCGCTGCCGCTTGCCGACGGCGTGCTGCTGGGGCTCGGCAAGTTCAAGCGCATCCGCGAAATCGACTTCGACAACCGCGTGGTGGTCACCGAGCCCGGCGTCACCAACCTCGCGATCAGCCAGGCGGTGGCGCATGCCGGCTTCTATTATGCGCCCGACCCGTCGTCGCAGATCGCGTGCTCGATCGGCGGCAACGTCGCGGAGAATTCCGGCGGCGTGCACTGCCTGAAATACGGCATGACCACGAACAATGTGCTAGGCTGCGAGATCGTGCTGATGACCGGCGAGGTGCTGCGCATCGGCGGCAAGGCGGCCGAGAGCGCCGGCTACGATCTCATGGGAATCATCACCGGTTCGGAAGGGCTGCTCGGCGTCGTCACCGAGGTGACGGTGCGCATTCTTCAGAAGCCCGAGACGGCGCGTGCGCTGATGGTCGGATTCCCCGAGGTCGAGGCGGCCGGCGAATGCGTGGCGCGGATCATCGGCGCCGGCATCATCCCGGGCGGCATGGAGATGATGGACAAGCCCGCGATCCACGCCGCCGAGGCCTTCGTCCATGCCGGCTACCCGCTCGACGTCGAGGCGCTGCTCATCATCGAGCTCGACGGCCCTGCGGTCGAGGTCGACGAGTTGATCGGTCGCGTCGAGGCGATCGCGAATGGCTGCGGCTCGACCACCTGCCAGATCTCCGCTTCGGAGGCCGAGCGCAATCTGTTCTGGGCCGGGCGCAAGGCGGCATTCCCCGCGGTCGGGCGCATCTCGCCGGACTATCTCTGCATGGACGGCACCATTCCGCGCGGGAAATTGCCGGAAGCGCTGGCGCGGATCCGCGGGCTCTCGGAGAAATACGGCCTGCGTTGCGCCAATGTGTTCCACGCCGGCGACGGCAACCTGCATCCGTTGATCCTCTACGACGCCAACCAGCCGGGCGAGATGGAGCGCGCCGAGGCATTCGGCGCCGACATCCTGCGCTGCTGCGTCGAGCTCGGCGGCGTGCTCACCGGCGAGCACGGCGTCGGCATCGAGAAGCGCGACCTGATGCCGGAGATGTTCTCCGAGATCGATCTCAAGGCGCAGCAGCGTCTGAAATGCGCCTTCGATTCGCAGGGCCTGCTCAATCCGGGAAAGGTCTTCCCGACGCTGCACCGCTGCGCCGAGCTCGGCCGCATGCATGTCCACGCCGGCAAGCTCGCGTTTCCGGATCTGCCGCGGTTCTGATCGCGATTGCAGACGTGTAGACGTGTAGGGTGGGCTAAGGCGCGACTGCGTCCGCCGTAGCTCAACGAGCGAAGGTGGAAGCGCCGTGCCCACCATGTTTCAGCGAACATGATGCTGAATGGTGGGCACGCTTCCGCCTTCGCTCGTTGAGCTACGGCGGACG
>NZ_JAFAVV010000668.1 GCF_019242285.1 Bradyrhizobium sp. | reverse complement strand
CAGGCCGACCTGACGATGCAGATGCCGCGTGCGAGACTTTCGCAGCTCGGGGTCACCTATCCGGACGGCCGCGCGCTGCCGAACGACGAATTGCCGGCGTCGCTGTTGCTGCCGATGGGCCGCAATGGGCCGGCGTTCCTGGCCTATGCGAATTTCGCGGCTTTCACCGAGTGGAACAACTCGCTGATCTATTCCACCACCGCAGCCTATCTCGCCACCCGGATCGCGGGCGCCCCACCGATGCGCCGCCCGGCCGCTGCCGTCGCGCAACTGCCGTTCAACGAGATCAAGGAATTGCAGCAGCTCCTGGTGCGCGCCGGCTTCGACGTCGGCAAGGTCGACGGCGTGCTCGGCCAGCAGAGCCGAACGGCGGTCAAGGCGATGCAGGTCAAGTATGGCCTGCCGGCGGATTCCTGGCCGACCGCGGAGCTGTTGGCGAGGATGCGTGGCACGCCCGGCACACCGCGCGCGCAGGCGCAGCCGATGCCATTGCCGACGGCGCGTTAGCGCCCATATTGGCGGGACTGCCAACCTTCTCCTCAGAGAGCATCACATGTCCTTCCATGACGCGACCGTCCCCGCCTTCCTGCAGATTCTCACCGCGCTTTCAGGCCTGCTGACCAAGGCAGAGGCGCATTGCGAGACCAAGAAGATCCAACCCGAGGTGCTGCTGTCGGCGCGGCTCTATCCGGACATGCTCCCCCTCTCCAAACAGGTGCAGCTCGCCTGCGATTTCGCCGCCAAGGGCTGCGCGCGGCTCGCCCATGCCGACGTGCCGAGCACGCCCGACACCGAGAAGACGTTCGCGGAATTGCGCCAGCGCCTCGCCAACACCGTCGCCTACCTGAAGACGTTCCAGCCGGCACAGTTCGAGGGCGGCGACACCAAGGACGTCACCTTCCCGACCGGCCCGAACACCAGCCTGACGCTGAAGGGCCAGGACTTCGTCAACCGCTTCGCCTTCCCGAACTTCTATTTCCACGCCGCGACCACCCACGGCATCCTGCGCCACAACGGCGTCGAGATCGGCAAGCGCGACTTCCTCGGCGTGGCCTGACGCTCTCTGCCTCGCCATTCCGGGCCGCCTTCGTCGTGCCCGGAATGGCGGAGGAAATTTCACTTCCGTGCAAGGCGAATCCGCAAGCGATTCCTGCTCAGTTTTTCGGCTTTTGAAGAAGTTTTCATTTCGAGCGCCGCGCTCGTCACCCCTGCGCGCCGCGAATGGCTGTCACCTTGCACGGTACGTCGCGATGCACAATTGTAGGCCATCCCTCATCCCATCGGAAAGTCCCGCATGAGCACGCCGACCCAACTTTTCGAACCCTACAAGCTCGGTCCGATCACCCTGCCGAACCGCCTCGTGATGGCGCCTCTGACGCGCAACCGCGCGGTGCCGCCCGGCATGGTGCCGAGCGAGCTCGCGGTCGAATATTACGGCCAGCGCGCCTCCGCAGGCCTCCTCGTCACCGAGGCGAGCCAGGTTTCGCAGCAGGGCCAGGGCTACCAGGACACGCCCGGCATCTATTCCAGGGAGCAGGTCGCCGGCTGGAAGAAGGTGACCGACCGCGTCCATGAGCGCGGCGGCCGCATCTTCATCCAGCTCTGGCATGTCGGCCGCATCTCGCACGATTCGCTGCAACCCGGCGGCGGCAAGCCGGTCGGTCCCTCCGCGGTCCGCGCCAAGGGCAAGACCTTCGTCAACGGTACGTTCACCGAAATCTCCGAACCGCGCGCGCTGGAGCTGTCGGAAATCCCTGATATCATCGACGCCTTCAGGAAGGCCACGACGAATGCGATGGCCGCCGGCTTCGACGGCGTCGAGATCCATGGCGCCAACGGCTATCTGCTCGACCAGTTCGCCAAGGATGGCGCCAACAAGCGCACCGACGCCTACGGCGGCTCCATCGAGAACCGCGCCAGGCTGATGCTCGAAGTGACGAAGGCGGTGACCGCCGAGGCGGGCGCCGAGCGCACCGGAATCCGCATCTCGCCGGTGACACCGGCCAACGATATTTCGGACTCCAATCCGCAGCCGCTGTTCGACCATATCGTCGACGGCCTCAATGCCCTGAGGCTCGCCTACATCCACGTCATCGAGGGCGCGACCGGCGGCCCGCGCGACATCGCGCCGTTCGACTACGCGTCGCTGCGCAAGCGCTTCTCGGGCGCCTACATGGCCAATAACGGCTATGATTTCGCGCTCGCGACCAAGGTGCTCGCCGACGGCGCCGCCGACCTGATCGCGTTCGGCAAGCCGTTCATCTCCAACCCCGATCTGGTGGAGCGGCTGAAGGCCGGCGCGCCGCTGAACGAGTGGGACAAGAACACCTTCTATGGCGGCGGCGCCAAGGGCTACACGGACTATCCGACGCTGGAGGCCGCGCAGGCAGCGCAATAACGGCGAAGAATGTCGGGTGCGCCAAGGCGCGAACGCGACGATGCTTCGCACCGCGCGGAGCGACGTGCCTCCCATCCATCAACGCGGTGGCTCCGCATGGTGGGCACGCTTCGCCTTCGCTCTTCGAGCGCAGGCGGAGCTTGGTCCACCCTACGGCTTGGTCGACGCCCTTCCCTAGTCTGGCGACGTCTGTTCTACTGGACGCCATGACGGAACACACCGAGGATATCGTTCGCCATGCCGCCGCCGCGTTCAACGCCGGGCGACGCGACGAGGCGCAGCAGCGTTGCGAGCAGGCGCTGGCCCGCGCGCCTGGCGAGCCGATGCTCAGCCATCTGCTTGCTGCCGTGCTGTTCGCCAAGGGTGATGCCGCCGCCGCGCTCCCGCACATCGAGACCAGCCTCGCCAGGCGGCCGGACCATGCTGCGGCGCGCCTGCTTGCTGCGCGGATCGCGCGCGCCCTCAGCGATCTCGGTGCCGCGCTCGCACAGCTCGATCGCGCGATTGCGCTTTCGCCCCAGCGCGAATTGTTCGTCGAGAAGGCGCGCATGCTGGATCAGGCGGGAATGCAGGTGCAGGCGCGCGAGGCGTGGCAGGCGATCCTGAAGGTGATCCCGACGCATCCGGAAGCCGCGGCGCGGCTCGGCCGGCTGGCCTGGGAGGACGGCGACTACGCCGCGGCGGTGTCGCTCCTGGAGCGGGCGACCGCCGCCGACGCGCCGGCCTCGGCGTGGTTCGATCTCGGCCTCGCATGCCAGGATCTGCACGACTATCACGCCGCAGCCACCGCCTACCGCAAGGCGATCGAGCTGAAGCCCGATCACGCGGAAGCCATGCTCAACCTCGGCATCGTGCTGCAGGAAGGCGGCGATCGCGACGCTGCAATGGCCGCCTACCGGGAGGCCTATCGCCTGCGCCCTGCCCTGTTCGGCTCCATCGCCATGGCACTGACCTCGGCCTCGCATGGCCGGCTCTGGCTCGACGCGGACGCGCTGCGGCGATCACTCGCGCCCTAGATGCCCCCGTCGCGCGCGAAAACGCTTGCGGTAGACGTTGGGCGCGGCGAGCACCTCGGACACCGTCTTCGCATAGCCATCGCGGTGCGCCTCATCGAGACTTTCGAACACCAGCTCAGCCGAAACGCGCGGCACGGCGAAGCATTGCGCGACCGGCGTGCCCTGCTTCAGCACGCCCGAAAAATCGGGATCGATCCACAGCGCCGGAAAATTGATCCCGCCGTCGAAGAAGCGGTCGGCATCGACCAGGCCCGACAGCGTGCGGAACGGCAGGTCATCCCGGTTGACGGGATGGGTCGCGAACAGCGACCAGCCCTCGTCCAGCTCGATGGTCCAGAAGCTGTTGAACTTGATCGCGGCCTGCCCTTCGCGCGCGAACGGCGCGCCGGCCAGTTGCGCGGCGACGTGGAAGCTCAGGGGCGCGCGCGGGTGGCCCGGCGTCGCCGGCTCCGGGACGTCCCAGTCCCACGAGAACGACCCGTTCTCGATGATGACGTCACAGGGCAACGGAATCATCACGCCATAGGCCATGGCGTCGACGAAGGGCGGACATTGCTTGACGGTGCGAATCTCGCGGCCGTGGATATCCGAATGCGCTTTTGCCGGCATCGCGCGCAGCCAGTCCGGCAAGCGCCCTCGCGCCAATGCGGGCTTCGGCAGATGCGGCGCGAGCGCGGGATCGCAGCGGAAGATCATGCGCATGGAAATCTCCTGGACCCGCATGTTGCGGCCGTTCCGCCCCGTGGGTCAATCATGATCGAGCGATGCTGCCGAGAGCTTGCTGCACCCGACCGGCCGAGCCTATGCTCGGGGCAATCAAAAAAGAAGATCGGGAGGAAACCATGCACCGTTCCCTGCTCGCCGCCATCACCATCGTCGCGTCCTGACGTTTCCGTTTCCAACCCGGGCCCAGGCGCCAGCCGCGGCGACCGTTCAAGGATGCCCGCAAGGGCGAACATGGACGCGCAGGATCGGCTCTGGTTCGGCGAATCCCGCGGCGACCGGATCGGGATGTTCGACACAAGGAGCAACACCTTCAGGGAATGGAAGCTCAAACACCCGCTGGTCGGCACCCTATGATGTCGTGCTCGACAGGAACGAGAACGCATGGACGGGATCGATGGTGACCGATCAGGTGACACGGCTGAACACCAGGACCGGCGAGATTATCTGCTGCCGCGGCCGACCAATATCCGCAGGGTGTTCGTCGACAATTCGACGACGCCGGTCAGCTTCTGGGCGGGAAGCAATGATGGCGCTTCGATCGTGAAGGTCGAACCGCTGGATTGACGAGCGCCTGCGAGAGCCCGATGGAGAAATGAGAAGGCCGGGATCGCTCCCGGCCTTCGTTGTCAGCATGGATGGCCGGGTCAAGCCCGGCCATGACGGCCGTCGACCGTCACTTCGCTTCCGCCCGCTTCGGCGGGGTCGCCGGCCACGACTTGATCAGCGTGTCGTAGTCGATGGTCTCGCCCTTCGGCTTCTCGTTGGCGAGCTTGCGCTGCGGCGCGATGTTGCCGTCCTTCTCCGATTTCTTGAACCAGTACTCGGCGGTTTCCTTCTTGTTGAGCTTCGGACCGCAGGCGCCCTGCACGCCCGACTTCTCCAGCCGCTCCATCACCGAATCCTGGGCCGCGGCCAGCGCATCCATCGCGGCTTGCGGCGTCTTCGCACCCGACGACGCGTCGCCGATGTTCTGCCACCACAATTGCGCGAGCTTCGGATAGTCAGGCACGTTGTTGCCGGTCGGCGTCCACTGCACGCGCGCGGGCGAGCGGTAGAATTCGATCAGGCCGCCGAGCTTCGGCGCGCGCTCGGTGAACGACTTGTCCCAGATGTCGGACTCGCGGATGAAGGTGAGACCGACATGGCTCTTCTTCGCACTCACCGTCTTGGAGACGATGAATTGCAGATAGAGCCAGGCTGCCTTGCGGCGATCGACCGGGGTCGATTTCAAGAGCGTCGCCGAGCCGACGTCCTGGTAGCCGAGCTTCATGCCCTCCTTCCAGTACGAGCCGTGCGGCGACGGCGCCATGCGCCATTTCGGCGTGCCGTCGCTGTTCATCACCGGCAGGCCGGGCTTGACCATGTCGGCGGTGAAGGCGGTGTACCAGAAGATCTGCTGGGCGATGTTGCCCTGCGAGGGCACCGGGCCCGACTCGGAGAAGGTCATGCCTTGCGCCTGCGGCGGGGCATATTTCTTCATC
>NZ_JAFAVV010000547.1 GCF_019242285.1 Bradyrhizobium sp. | reverse complement strand
GTTGTCCGCGACCGACAATTGCGGGAACAGCGCGAACTCCTGATAGACGACGTGGACACCGTGCTGCTTCGCCTCGCGTGGCGACGACCAATGCGCCCGCGCATCGGCAAAGCTCATTTCGCCCTCGTCGGGCGGATGAGCCCCGGCAATGATCTTGATCAGGGTGGATTTGCCGGCGCCGTTCTCGCCGACCAGGGCATGGATTTCTCCCGGCCGCACTTCGAGGTTCACGCCGGAGAGGGCGCGCACTCCCGGAAAGCTTTTCGAAATACCTGCGAGCGTCAGCATGGGCCGCTTCGTGCTCCGCGGCGCTACCGGCCGCCAAAAAGGCGCCGGTGCGGCCGCAGACGTCGCGCGATCAGTGCGGGAAATCGATCTTGAACGTGCTCGGGTTATAGCCGGGGCCCATCCCGCCGGATACCAGCATGTCGTCCGGACCGTCGGCAACGACGTGCTGCTCGACATACATGTCGGGATGCGTAATCGAAGGCGTCTCGTCGCCATGCGTCAGCACGATGTTGCTGTTGATGGTGTAGATGCAGGGCACTGACGCCCCCGACAGGACCTTCAGGGCAACGTCCAGCGCGACGCCCATCATGGCCGGCGGATAATCGATATCGAGCAGCGGGAATTTGTTCTTCATCGCCATCTTCATCGGCCCGTTCATGTCGGCGGACGTGATCGGCGGAATCTCGTTGCCCTTCCAGCCCGCTTCGAGGAAGGCCTCGATGGCGCCAGGCACCTGCAAGCCATGTGGCGCGAACACGGCGTTGATGTCGTGACCGTGCTTGGCGATCATCGCCTGCATCACCTGCTTGCCCTTCACCGGGCTCCAGTCGGAATAGACGGTATCGAGAATCCTGATGCCGGGATAGGCGCCGAACACCTGCATCGCGGGCTTGACCCGGTTCTCGTTCGGGCTCGAGCCGGCCTGCCCGCCCAGGATGAGGACATTGCCCTTTCCGTTCAGCTTCTCGACGATCCATTGCGCGAACAGGCGGCCCATCATCGCATCGGAGGCGGTGACGAAGGTGACGAAATTGTCGGAATCGACGCGGCGATCGACCATCACGACGGGGATGCCGCGCTCGCTGACCTGGGTGACGGCGGGATCGAGCGCCTGCGATGTGTTGGCGCTGACGATCAGGAGATCGACGCCGCGAGAGACGAGATCCTGAATGTCGGCGACCTGCTTGGCGTCGTCATGACCGGCATCCGTGATCAGGAGCTTCTTGACGACGTCGGCGTGGTCGTGCGCGGCCTTCTCCAGGGAATGCAGGCCAACCACGCGCCAGCTATCGCCGAGGCCGGCATTGGCAAAGCCGATCACGTAGGGCGGCGCCTTCTTGAATTTCGAGGTGTCGCGGATGCAGACGTCCAGCGCCGGATTGAACAGGAATGTCCGCGGCGCGCCGGCGTACTGCGCATGCGCGGTCGTGGACCCTGCCGCGGCAAGGCAGGCCAGTGACACGCAGCTCGCAATGATCGTTCTCATTTCGGTGTTCCTCCCCTTCGTCTTCTCGTTTTTGCGGCGACTTGATCGTCGCTCTCGGGCCGGCCGCATCGGTCGTCCGTTGCAGGACGTTTTAGAGATGCGTCGACACCAGTATCTTCAGCTTGTCGTTGCTGGGGGCCGTGAGCACGTCAAAGCCCTTGGCGACGACGTCCTCGGCGCGGATGCGGCCATCGATGATCTTCGAGATCGGCAGCTTCCCGGACTCGACCAGGGCGATGATGCGCGGCCAGATCGTGATGGGATAGCACCAGGTCGCCTCGATGGTGATGTCTTTCAGCGCCCACAGCATCGGATCGGTCGACGCCTTGCCGACATGCAGGCCGGCCTGTACCACGGTGCCGCGGCGGCGCACCGCTTCGACGCAGGTGTTGAGCGCATTCTCGTTGCCGACACATTCGATGGAGATGTCGACGCCGACATTCTCCTCGGTCTGCGCCTTCACCAGCGCCACCACGTCGGCGCTCCTGGGATCGTAGACGCCTGCGCAAATGCCCCAGCTCTCGATCGTGCTGCGTCGCGCCGCGTTGGGCTCGGAGACGAAGATCTTGGCCGCGCCCGCCGCGTGCGCGCAGAGGATGGTCAGTGCTCCGATCGGGCCTGCGCCCGCGACCAGCACGATGCTGCCGGCCTGCACGCGACCGCGGTCGACCGCATAGAGCGCGACGGCGGCCGGCTCGATCATCGCCGCCTCCTCGTCGCTGATGCTATCGGGCACCTTGGCGGCGTTGTAGTCGTTGATGACGGCAAGGTCCGACATGCCGCCCCAATCCCAGCTCAGCCCGACGCAACCCATCTTCTCGCTCAGATGATTGAGGCCGCGCCGGCTGTAATAGTCGTTCATCGGCATCACCAGTGGCTGCACGGAGATGCGGTCGCCGCGCTTGACGTGCGTGACGTCGCGCCCGACGTCCATCACCTCGGCGGAAAACTCGTGCCCGAGAATCTGCGGCAGGGTCGCCGCGGTGAACACATGCGGCGTCGCGGGCGTCACGATCGGGCCGGCAATATATTCGTGCAGATCGGTGCCGCAGATGCCGGTCCAGAGCGGCTTCACCAGCAGTTGGTCCGGCCCCATCTCCTTCGGCTCGTCGACGGTTTCGACGCGGATGTCCCTTCGTCCGTAATAACGAACAGCCTTCACGAGCGCTTTCCCTTCACCAGGCTCGATGCGTGACCGGCCTTTGATGTATTAAAATACCGTCGCTCAGATATCTGAAAATACGATTGAAATTATCGCACCCCTCGGCCATCTGATTCTGGAATGCTAGACTAGGAGCCTGAGGGCCACAATAGCCGCGCTTTTCCCTTCACTGGGGAATGTGCTGCCCTAATCAAAAAGGCACGATAGGATGACGGCAAATGGGGCTCGAACGATTGCAAACGGGCCGGCGGCGCGGAGGCATGGCGCGATGGCGATCGATCGGATGAAGGACATCAGCGTGTTCGTGCATGTCGCGGAAGCCAAGAGTTTTACGGCGGCCTCCGAACGCATCGGCCTGTCGCGCTCAGCGGTAGGCAAGAGCATCGTGCGGCTCGAGGACCGGCTCGGCGTGCGACTGTTGCAGCGGACGACGCGGAGCGTGTCGCTCACCGGCGAGGGCGCCGCCTTTCACGAACGCTGCGTGCGGCTGCTTGCGGATCTCGATGAGGCCGAGATGGCGATGCTGAGCCACTCGCAGGCGCCGCGCGGGCGGCTGCGTATCGATCTTCCCGTCTCCTTCGGTCGGCTGTATGTGCTGCCGGTTCTCAATCGCTTCATGCACAAATGGCCGGAAATTTCCGTCAGCACCTCGTTCAACGACCGCTATGTCGATCTGATCGACGAAGGCGTCGACCTCGCGATCCGGATCGGCGGCAGCGAGGACGGACGTCTGATGTCGCGGCTGCTTGCGCCGCATCGGCTGGTGACCTGCGCCGCGCCGTCCTATTTCGAAAATCGTGCCATGCCGCAGACGATCGATGAGCTTGCGGAACACAGTTGTCTCGCTTTCGTCCATGGCGGTCGGCCGGTTGATTGGCGCTTCACTGAAAACGGACGCCCGCGTTCGGTGACGATCGGCGGACGTTTCGCGGCCACCAACGCCGAAGCGCTGCGGGACGCGACGCTTGCCGGATACGGCATCGCGCGACTTGCCACTTTCCTGATCAGCGACGATCTGCGCGCAGGGCGGTTGGTGCCGGTTCTCAAACACGTCGATACGGACGGTCCGCCGATTCGCGCGGCCTATCCATCCAGTCGCCACCTTTCGCCGAAGGTGCGCGTCCTGATCGATGAATTGCTCGAAGCATGGCGACCCGAACCGCCGTGGGATCGCCCCGCATAGGATGAAGGCGGAATGGTGAACCTCGGATTGAGCCCGGGCTGCGAGCGATGGCTCGAGCGGCGCTCAGGCGCTATAAGCGCGGCATGACGGAACCGGTCATCCACCGCATCTCCACCCTCGACCTGAACTATGCGCCCTTCGACTGGCCGTTCGCCCGCGAGCGGCAGGGCGATATCGCCGCACATTTCGCGAGCCGCAGGCAGCGGACGCCGGCGCTCTGGAACGGCCGCATCCTGCTCGGGCGCGATCCCGTCTTCGCGGGCAATCGGCTGTCGGCAAGCTATTTCGACGCCGATTTCGCCGGCATGCTGGCGTGGCGCGACTGGGGCTTTCCCGACGAGAGCGTCTTCAACGGCTTTGGCATGGGCGCGCTCCGCTGCGCCGACGGCGCCTTCGTGATGGGCGTGATGAGCGAGCATACCTCGAATGCCGGACGCATCTATTTTCCCGCCGGCACGCCCGATCTCGACGACATCGCTGATGGCCGGATCGACATCGAGGGCAGCATCGTGCGCGAGCTCGAGGAGGAAACCGGATTGTCGCCCGGCGATTATCGGATGGAGGCCGATTGGCACTGCGTGAGCGCGGGCGCGGCGATCGCGATGTTCCGGATCCTGGAGGCTCCCATCGACAGCGAGGACATGCGGGTGCGAATCGAGGCCAACCTGGCCCGGCAGGCGCAGCCGGAGCTGGCCGGTATCCACCTGGTCCGCGACATCTCCGATCTCACTGCCGACATGCCGCGTTTCCTCACCGCATTCATGGAGCAGGAGCTCGGCCGCCGAAAGCTGAAAGGAGCGAGATCATGAGCAGGAAGTCCGACAAGACGCTGGCCGCCGAGCTCGACCGCTTCATCTCGCCGTTCCGCGTCGACGGCTCGGACAAATTCCATCTGAGCGCGCAGAAGACCGATGAGAAGTGCGGCCTCGACAAGGACGAGGCGCAAGGGTTTCTCGACGCCAACCGCAAGCGGCTGAGCGACTTCCAGGAGAAGCTCTACGCCCAGGACCGCTGGTCGCTGCTCCTGATCTTCCAGGGCATGGATGCTTCGGGCAAGGACTCCGCCATCAAGGCGATCTTCGAGGGCGTCAATCCGCAGGGCTGCGAGGTCGCCTCGTTCAAGCAGCCGACCTCGCACGAGCTCGACCACGATTTTCTCTGGCGCAGCGTGATCGCGCTGCCGGAGCGCGGCCGCATCGGCATCTTCAACCGCTCCTATTACGAGGAGTGCCTGGTGACGCGGGTGCATCCGGACATCCTTGAAAAGGAGAAGCTGCCGCCGAAGCTGGTGACGAAGAACATCTGGCGCGAGCGCTTCGAGGACATCTCTGCCTTCGAGCGTTATCTCTCGCGCAATGGCACCGTGATCCTGAAATTCTTTCTCAACGTGTCGAAGAAGGAGCAGCGCCAGCGATTCCTCGACCGGCTGGACGAGCCTGCCAAGAACTGGAAGTTCTCGATGAACGACATCGTCGAGCGCGGCTGGTGGCACCGCTACCAGGCTGTCTATCAGGACATCGTCCGCCACACTTCCAACCCCCAGGCGCCGTGGTACGTGGTGCCGGCCGACCACAAATGGTTCGCGCGGCTGGTGATCGGCTCCGCCATCGTCGCCGCGCTGGAGAAGCTCAACCTGCAATTTCCCTCCGCCGACAAGGACGCGCTGAAGGAATTCAAGAAGGTGCGCGAGGCGCTGGAGCATGAGGGCAAGGGCGGCCGCAAGATGGCGGTCAGGACCGGTCGGTAGAATGCGCTCCACCCATCCCACGGATCGGCGCGGAACTTCCGTGTCACCTCGGGCGTTCACGGTTGCGCGAGCCTGTGCTGGCGGGCGGCCCGCGCCATCGTTTGGGAGTTTGCGGAGGCATCCATGAGTGAGCATTACCCGGGCGCCGTCGCTGCCGATTCCGGCAAGGTGGAGAAGCGAGAGCCGTCATTGGCAGGCCGGCGGGTGCTCATCGTCGAGGACGAGTTCCTGGTTGCGGCGCTGATCGAGGACATCCTGCTCGACAATGGCTGCGAGGTCGTCGCCATGGTGTCGCGGCTGGACCAGGCGCTGGAGAAGGCGCAATCGCTGTCCATCGACGTCGCCATTGTCGATGTCAATCTCAACGGCGAGCACAGCATTCCGGTAGCCGAGACGCTGGCACGGCGCGGCGTACCCTTCGTACTCGCCACCGGCTATGGCGCGAGCGGCCTGCCGAAATCCTTTCCCCGCGCGCCGGTGCTGCCGAAGCCGTTTCAGCAGAAGGATCTGGAGCGGGCGATCCATCGTGCCCTCGGCGCGCCGTGAGCATCGTCAAGCAAGCTCGGCCTGCCGCGTGGTCTCGGCGAGCGCATCGATCTTGTTGCGGCACTCGGCCGCGAACGACAGCAGCCGCTCGACCGTGAGCGCGTCCGTCACGGTCTTTGCGAGGCGCTCCGCGCGGTCGGCCTGGTCTTGAAGGTCCTCGATTCCCGTCATGCCCGGTTTCCCTTTTCGAGGGGACAATTTGAAACGATGGATCCCGTTCCGCCGGCGCATGGATGTTGGCTAATGCAGGGTTAATGGAGCCCTGCGCGCTCGCGCTAAGGCCGGTATCGGGGGCCCAATGTCGGGGGCGCGCCCGCTGATTGGTCCAGCCCCGGCTGGACCTCGCCGCAGCAACCCTCCTTCGTATCTGGATGGAAAGTCGAGCGCCGGCGGACCGTTCGCCCAAAGTTGGCCCGGATTCTGCTTTGACAGGGGAGTCCTAAACTGATCCAATTTCGCCTTGCTCCCGGCTTCCCCGTGGAGAGGTGAGCTTGGGCTATCAGCACCACCGTGGAGCGATCCGATGATTGAGCGGGAACTGCGCAACCAGATCGCGGACGTGAGGGCTGGGCGCTTGTCACGCCGAAGCTTTGTGCAGAACATGGTGGCCCTGGGGCTGACCGCGCCGATGGCGGGCGTGATGCTGACCCAGTCCGGGGTGGCGATGGCCGAGACGGCCTTCCCCTACAAGGAGCCGCCCAAGGCCGGCGGCGGCGCGGTGCGGCTCTTGCTCTGGCAGGCGCCGACGCTGCTCAATCCGCATTTCGCGGTCGGCACCAAGGACCAGGAGGCCTGCCGCCTGTTCTATGAGCCGTTGGCCGGATGGGACCAGGACGGCAATCTGGTGCCGATCCTCGCCGCCGAGATTCCGACCAAGGAGAATGACGGCCTCAAGGAAGACGGGCTGTCCGTGGTCTGGAAATTGAAGCAGGGCGTCAAATGGCATGACGGGACGCCGTTCACCGCCGACGATGTGGTCTTCAACTGGGAATATGCCAAGAACCCGGAGACATCTGCGGTTTCGATCGGCAGCTACAAGGATGTGAGGCTGGTCGAGAAGGTCGACGATCACACGGTTCGCATGACCTTTGCCGAGCCGACGCCGTTCTGGGCCGACGCGTTCGTCTCCGCCTATGGCCAGATCATTCCGAAGCACCTGTTTGCCGAATTTATCGGCGGCAAGTCGCGCGAAGCGCCGGCCAATCTGAAGCCGGTCGGCACCGGCCCCTATCTGTTCGCGGATTTCAAGCCGGGCGATACCGTCCTGGGCAAGCGCAATCCCAGCTACCATGTCGCCGGTCGACCCTATTTCGACACCATCGAGATGAAAGGCGGCGGCGACGCGGTGTCGGCCGCACGCGCGGTGCTGCAGACCGGCGAATACGACTACGGCTGGAACATGCAGGTCGAGGACGAGATCCTGCAGAAGCTCGAGAACGGCGGCCAGGGCAAGGTGTCGTTCGTGCCGACCGGCAACATCGAGTTCATCGGGCTCAATTTCTCCGATCCGAACGTCGAGGTCGAGGGCCAGCGCGCCTACTACAAGACCAGGCATCCGCTGTTCTCCGATCCGGCGGTGCGCGCGGCGATCAACTTGTTGATCGACCGTGCCTCGGTGCAGAAATTCATCTATGGCCGCGCCGGCAACGCCACCGCGAACTTCCTCAACAACCCGGAGCGCTTCCGCTCCAAGAGCACCAGCTTCGAGTTCAACATCGAGAAGGCCAACCAGATTCTCGAGACCGCCGGCTGGAAGAAGGGCTCGGACGGCATCCGCGCCAAGGACGGCAAGCCGCTCAGATTCGTGTTCCAGACCTCGATCAACTCGCCGCGGCAGAAGAATCAGGCCATCATCAAGCAGGCCTGCCAGAAGGCCGGCATCGACGTCGAGCTCAAGTCGGTGGTGGGAAGCGTGTTCTTCTCCTCCGACACCGCCAACGCGGACACCTACTCGCATTTCTACTGCGATGCCGAGATGTTCCAGACCACGATGACGCAGCCCGACCCGCAGTTCTTCATGAACCAGTTCGTGTCGACGGAGGTGGCGACCAAGGAGAACAAGTGGCAGGGCCGCAACATCTCGCGCTGGCAGAACAAGGAATATGACGAGGTCTTCAAGCAGGCCCAGCACGAGCTCGACGCCGTGAAGCGCGCGGCGATGTACATCAAGCTCAACGACCTCGTTGTCGACGATCACTACATCCTGCCCGAGAACAACCGCCTGCGTGCGACCGCGCTCAAGAAGGGTCTGGTCATGCATGAGAGCGGCTGGGACAACGACCTCTGGCAGATCGCGAACTGGTACCGGGAGTCCTGACGAGACCGCGCGAGGCGCCGTGATCCGCAAATCCTAGGGGAAGCGATGGGAAATTATCTTCTCAGACGCCTGGCCATCGCGATCCCCAGCCTGCTCGGTATCAGCCTCATCCTGTTCGTCCTGCTCGCACTGGCGCCCGGAGACCCCTTCGGCGAGCTCGCCAGCAATCCGAACATCCCGCCCGAGGTGCGCGAGGCGCTACGGGTGAAGTTCGGGCTCGATGATCCGATCCTGATCCGCTATCTGCACTGGCTGGTCGCGATGCTGCATGGCGACTGGGGCTTCTCCTTTGCGAGCCGCATCGATGTCGACCAGCTCATCCTGCAGCGGGTTCCGACCACGCTTTACGTGGTCGGCTCCTCGCAGCTCCTGGCGCTCGCGGTCGCGCTGCCGGTCGGTGTGCTGGCCGCGATGCGGCCCTATTCGGTCTTCGATCAGATTGCCAACACCTTTGCCTTCATCGGCTTCTCGCTGCCGACCTTCTTCACCGGGTTGCTGTTGATCCTGATCTTCTCGGTCAACCTCGGCTGGCTGCCGTTCGTCTACCGCGCCGACATCAACGCCAGTGGCTGGCAATGGGTCTGGGAATACATCAAGCAGGCGATCATGCCGGTCACGGTGCTCGGCCTGTTCCAGGCCGCGTCCTATACGCGCTATGTGCGCTCAGCGGTGCTCGACGTCATCCGGCTCGACTATGTCACCACCGCGCGGGCCAAGGGGATCGGCGAGCGCAAGGTCATCGTCAAGCACGTCGTGCGCAACGCGCTGATCCCGGTCGTGACGCTGGTGGCGCTGCAGATGCCGAGCGTGTTCGGCGGCGCCATCGTCACCGATCAGATTTTCCGCGTGCCCGGCATCGGCTCGCTGCTGATCAGCGCGATCCTCGCCAACGACACCCCGGTCATCATGGCGGTGACCTTCGTATTCGCCTGCCTCGTCATTCTCTTCAACCTGTTGGCCGATATCATCTATGGATGGCTTGACCCACGCATCTCCTTCCGTTGAGGCCGCGCTGTCGCCTCGGCGCCATGAGCGGCGGTTCTCGCCGTGGCGCGAGGCGTGGCGGCGCTTCCGCCGCCATCGCCTGGCGGCGATCAGCGTGATCGTGCTGGCGCTGCTCGCGCTGTCGATCCTGCTCGGGCCGCTGCTCTGGCCCGTCGCGATCAACGACATCGATTTTACCGCGCGGCTCAGCCCGCCGTCCTGGGATCATCCGTTCGGCACCGACGATCTCGGCCAGGACCTCCTGGCGCGCATGCTCTATGGCGGACGGATCTCGCTCGCGGTCGGCTTTGCCGCGATGGCGGTCGGGCTGTTCGTCGGCACCGTGATCGGCGCGGTCGCCGGCATCTCGCGCGGCAGCGTCGATGCGGCGCTGATGTGGGTCACCGACCTGTTCCTGTCGCTGCCGCAACTGCCGCTGCTGCTGCTGGTGATCTATCTGTTCCGAGATTTCCTGAAAGGCCTGGTCGGGCCGGAGGGCGGCGTCTTCATCCTGATCGTGCTGGTGATCGGCGGCTTCCGCTGGATGCCGGTGGCGCGGCTGGTGCGGGCGCAGTTCCTGTCGTTGCGGGAGAAGGAATTCGTCGAGGCCGCGCGCGCACTCGGCGCTTCCAAGCTGCGGCTGGTGGTGCGGCACATCCTGCCGAACGCGTTGGGGCCGGTGATCGTCGCCGGCACCATCGACGTCGCGGCCGCCATCATCGCCGAATCGACCTTGTCGTTCCTTGGCCTCGGCTTCCCGCCGGACATTCCGACCTGGGGCCGGCTGCTGTTCGACGCCAAGGACTATCTCGACATCGCGCCGCATTGGGCGCTGTTCGCGGGCGGCGCGATCTTCCTGACCGTGATCGCCATCAACTTCATCGGCGACGGCCTGCGCGACGCGCTCGATCCGCGGAAGGTGCTGTGATGGATGCTCGCCCAATCACGACGAATGGCGAGCTGCTTCAGATCAGGGGCCTGAAGACTCATTTCAACAGCGACGACGGCTGGGTGCATGCGGTCGACGGCGTCGATCTCACCATCTCGCGCGGCGAGACCGTCTGCGTGGTCGGCGAATCCGGCTGCGGCAAGACAGTGACCGCGCTGTCGGTGCTCAAGCTGATCGCGATGCCGCCCGGCCGCATCGTCGAGGGACAGATCCTGTGGCAGGGCCGCGATCTCGTGCCGCTCTCGGCCGACGAGCTGAACCACGTTCGCGCCAGGGAGATCGCGATCGTGTTCCAGGAGCCTATGACCTCGCTCAATCCGGTCTACACCATCGGCGACCAGATCGCCGAGGTGATCGAGCTGCACCAGGGCCTTGGCCGCCGCGCCGCGCTCGCCCGCGCGGTCGAGATGCTGGCGCTGGTGCAGATTCCCAATCCGAAAGCCCGCGTCCATGACTATCCGCATCACTTCTCCGGCGGCATGCGACAGCGGGTCATGATCGCGATGGCGCTGTCCTGCAATCCAAAACTTCTGATCGCCGACGAGCCGACCACGGCGCTCGACGTCACCATCCAGGCCCAGATCCTCGACCTGTTGCAGGACATGAAATCGCGGCTCGGCATGTCGATCATGCTGATCACCCACGCCATGGGCGTGGTTGCCGAGGTCGCGCAGCGGGTGGCGGTGATGTATGCCGGCAAGGTCGTCGAGGAGGCGCCGGTCGAGCTGCTGTTCGGCAATCCCCGGCATCCCTACACCCAGGGCCTGATCCGCTCGATCCCGCGCATCGATCTCGACGCCGTGCGCAAGCAGCGGCTGGAGACGATTGCGGGCACGGTGCCGAAACTGATCGATCCGCCGGCCGGCTGCCGCTTTGCGCCGCGCTGCCGGCTCGCGATCGACGAATGCCGGCGCGCGCAGCCGCCGCTGCGCGAGATCGAGGGCGGTCACAAGGTCGCCTGCATCCGCGCCGAGGAGAGTGGAGTGCAATGAGCGAGCCGCTGCTGCGAGTCCGCGACCTGACCAAGGCGTTCCCGGTCCGTGGCGGGCTGTTGCAGCGGCAGACCGGCAGCGTGCATGCCGTCGACGGCGTCGATTTCGACGTCGCGGCCGGCGAGACGCTCGGCCTGGTCGGCGAGTCCGGTTGCGGCAAGTCGACCACCGGCCGCTGCGTGCTGCGCCTGATCGAGCCGACCTCGGGCGAGGTCGCCTTCGATGGCCGCGACGTGCGCGCGCTCGCAGGCGAGGAGTTGCGCGCACTGCGCCGCGACATCCAGATCATCTTCCAGGACCCCTACGCCTCGCTGAACCCGCGCATGAGCATCGGCGCCATCATCGGCGAGGCCCTGATCATCCACCGCCTGGCCAAACCCGGCCGCGCCTTCGAGGAGCGCGTCGTCAGTCTCTTGGAGACGGTCGGCCTGCAGGCCGACCACATGAGCCGCTATCCGCACCAATTCTCCGGCGGGCAGCGCCAACGCATCGGCATTGCGCGCGCGCTCGCAGTCGAGCCGAAGCTGATCATCTGCGACGAGCCGGTCTCCGCGCTCGACGTCTCGATCCAGGCCCAGGTCATCAATCTGCTGGAGGATTTGCAGCAGACCTTCAAGCTGGCGTTCCTTTTCATCGCCCACGACCTCTCGGTCGTCGAGCACATCTCCCGGCGCGTCGCCGTGATGTATCTCGGCCGTATCGTCGAGACCGCGCCTGCGCGTGCGCTCTACGCCTCGCCCAAGCATCCCTACACCGAGGCGCTGCTCTCGGCCGTGCCGATCCCCGATCCCAAGGTGAAGCGCCAGCGCATCCGGCTGCGCGGCGAGGTGCCGAGCCCGCTCAATCCGCCCTCCGGCTGTCATTTCCACACCCGCTGCCCGATCGCCAAGCCGCGCTGCAGGGAGGAGGTGCCGAAACTGAAGCACGGCGCCGACGGTCATTTCGTCGCCTGTCACCTGCGCTGAGATTCTATCCTTGATCTGACTTTGGTCGGCGGCTTCAGCCAAGCCGAATTACGCGTATCGCCGGGCCCACGAAAGGAGCGCTCCCCTGGACGAGGGCGTATGACAAATCAAGCGTACGCGAGCCTCGCTCCAGGACAGCTTGACTCGCGAAGTCGCTTCAAACAAACCTCGCCACCTTGCGAGGGAATGAGCTGGAGCAGGCGATGATGAAAGCGATTCAATATTTGAATGGCGATGCGACTTCTCCGCAGATCAAAGGCAACAAAGTCGTTGCCCATATTTGCAACGATCTTGGTGGGTGGGGGAAAGGCTTCGTACTGGCTGTTTCGCGCCGTTGGCAAGAACCTGAACTCGATTACCGCCGATGGCACCGTGAGCATGCGGACGACGACTTCGGACTCGGCGCCGTGCGATTTGTCCAAGTTGAGCCTGATATGTGGGTCGCAAATATGATCGGCCAGCATGGCATGAAAACGAGTAGCAAGGGCCCTCCGATCCGATATGAAGCGGTGCGAGAATGTCTTGAAAAGCTTGCCGACTTCGCTTCCGAAAAGGCAGCTTCGGTGCATATGCCGCGCATTGGCTGCGGGCTCGCCGGCGGACGCTGGGAGCTTGTCCTGCCCATAATCGAAAGCACTTTGGCGAGCCGCGATGTCGCCGTGTATGTCTATGACTTCGCGCCGTAGATCGGTGAGCCGAGCAGATCCGGCGCAGCTTCCCGAGCCGTTTCGGCACAGACACCGCGCGGGTCGGCAGCGCAGATGGTGCCGCCGAGACTCCTGTCCCTTTCAGGCTCCGCACCTCAAGGCGTCATCCGTAACGATGCCGGCAAACCGCTCGACCCGCTGCAGATGAGAGATCGCGCCGTCTACGTTGGACAGCGCCTCACGACGCGAATGCCCAGTGGCGAGTAGCCCGGGGATATTGGGACTCGTCACGCGCCAAAGGCCGGTTTGGTCTTGCTCAACGACCAAATTTAGCGATTCAGCCATCATGCACCTCCCACTTCCCAAAATTTCCAGTTGTTCCAGTCGCCGCCACACGTTGAGAGTTAATCGCGATAAAGTATATCCGGATTTTCCCGGTCCCCCCAGGTAGCCGTAGTGCGCAGCAGCATCCGGGTGGCTTTATTTGCAGGTGATCCCGCATCTCGCTGCGCTCATGCGGGCTACGTATCGGACTGAAGTGGCTGATCCCGAAGCTCTACATAGTTGCCGGGCCGCCAACATTGCGGTTTTGGCGATGCACAATTCGACGCACCCCGGATATGAGTGTAAGGACGAGGTTGATTGGGCATATCACCCGCAAGTTCGTCAGGATTCATCCATGACACTCCTCTGGTCGGTGACAGGTGCAGTCGATCGCATGGAGTACTTTTTCGGGCTCTGGAACGAAATACCACCAAGATTTAAGATCGTTAACGACATCGCCGTCCATGAACACAAGGGTCGCATCTACGACGAATATCGCGACCGCGAACAGGCCGAACGTGAGCTGGCGTTGTTCCGTGGCATGCCAAAGCCAATCTTCAGCTTCAGCGATCCGGCGTTCAAGCTCGACTATTTCGATGCAGGAATGCCCTGTGCGTCGTCGCGTTTGAGGCGCGCGCTTGGCGACCGCGCACAGACCGAGCTCGTATTTCGGCAACTCTAAGGAGTTGGCCACCTGGGTGGCCCGCGTCGACGCCGTGCAGCAAGCGTAGCCCGCATGAGCGCAGCGATATCCGGGGGATTTTCATTCGCGACAATTGGCTCGATTCGCTGGCCGGGTCCTCATCGTAATTCATTATGCAAAATACATCGCCTGCCATCGAAATTTAAGCAGGCGTGTCCGGGTTTCGACGCGCCGAGCGCAATAGGCGATATCCGCGCAAGCAGATCATCGTTCGCAGGACACGATCAGGAGAATGAACATGGTATATCCTCTCGGCCCTTCACATTGCAGCGATTGGGAGCGTGATCATCCGCGTCGCGATGAGGTCAACGATCGCCTGCGGAATCTGAACGAGCGCATCGATCGCGAGCTCAAGGACCACGATCTCACCGAATGCCAGGCGCGCCAATTCCGCGAGGAGATCAGCAAGATCCGACAGGAAGAGCGCATCATGGCCGAATCCGATCATGGCCATATCACGCGTGAGGAGCAAAGGGCGCTGAACGAGCAAGAGAACGCGCTCCGCGGTCAGATCGAGCGTGCGACCGAAACTCCGTGGGAGCGTGAGCATCCGCGTCGGGACGAGGTCAACGATCGCCTGCGGAATCTGAGCGAGCGCATCGATCGCGAGCTTCGAGACGGCGATCTCACCGAACACCAGGCCCGCCAATTCCGCAAGGAGATCGGGGAGATCCGAGAGGAGGAGCGCATCATGGCCGAATTCGATCATGGCCATATCACGCGTGCGGAGCAAAGGGCGCTGAACCAGCAGGAGAACGCGCTCCGCCGTCAGATCGAGCGTGCGACCGAAACTCCGTGGGAGCGTGAGCATCCGCGTCGCGACGAGGTCAACGATCGCCTGCGGAATCTGAGCCGGCGCATCGATCACGAGCTCAGAGACGGCGATCTCACCGAACACCAGGCGCGCCAATTCCGTAACGAGATCAGCGAGATTCGACAGGAGGAGCGCATCATGGCCGAATTCCATCGCGGCCATATCACGCGTGAGGAGCAAAGCGAGCTGAACCGCCAGGAGAACGAGCTTCGCAATCGGATCGACCGCGCGTAGTGCTCCAATCGGGTGACGGGATGCGCGGGTCCCTCATCGAGGATCGAACATGGACGCACTCGGCCTCATCGCATCGGTCCGCCTGACGCAGGCGGCCGGACGAATGCCACGATCGATTGATCCCGCTGGACCGGGCAGGCTGGGATGATTTTGTCCGGCAAGTCCGATTCGTCCGGCGTGGCGCGCACCAAGGATGCGGCGACGCCCGACGCGGAGGAACTGGCGGTCGCGAGCCATTCGCCGGCAGAGGCCTTGACGGCCGTCGAGTCGTTGCCGGATGCCGACAGGACAGCGTTGCTGAAAGTTGCCCGGGTCTATGCGAGGGCTCGGAGGACCAAGTACGACTACCAGGACCTCCTTCATGAAGCCATTGCCCGTATCCTCGAAGGCAAGAGGAACTGGCCAATCGGACTCCCGTTTGTCCCGTTCGTCAGCGGCGTCATCCGCGGAATCGCCTGGGAGTGGCGGATCGAAGCCCATGGCGAGCGTTCTGGCGAACCAGCGGTCTGTGAGGAAGGCAGCGCGATCGCCAGGATCGATATGCAGCGGTTGCTTGCCTTGTTCGACGATGACGCTATTGGCCGAGGAATCGTCATCGGTATGATGGAGGGCGCGCGCGGCGAGGAGCTGCGCCGGTCAAGCGGACTGAGCAAGACCGAATACGAAAGCAAGCGCAGAAAGATCCGGCGTCGGATCGAACGGCAGTGGCTGGACGAGGAGCGAATAGATCGATGACCGTGCCTCCGAATCGATTTGATCCGCTCGGCCGTCTGGCAGGTGCCCTCGTCGAGGACATCTTGGCGACGCCGGGACCGGAGTTGCTCGCGCAGAGCGCCGAGGATTACGGGGATGCGCGTGCGCTTGCCGCCGAGTTCGAGAAAGCCATCGCATCCGCCAAGAAAAAGTTCGAAACGCCGGACGACGCCGCCGGATCGAGCGACAAGGCATAGTTGAAGCGTGGCAGCTCCGGCGCGATGGGCCTCGTTTCCGCCGACCAGACCTCGCGCGCGGTCGCAAAGCGATTACCGGAGCTGGCGTTTCCTTCCGGCGGTATTCAATTCCGCAGTCCGCGCCGGCGACTTCGCCGGACGCCGCTTCAAGGTCGTGCGGATGCCCGAGGCGAACTCCGACAGCGAGCCGAGGTCGAGGATCCTGAC
>NZ_JAFAVV010000378.1 GCF_019242285.1 Bradyrhizobium sp. | reverse complement strand
GATTTGGGTGCGACCCTGTTCGACCTGCTGTGCGCGTCGGGGCTGCCGAACAATCTGCAAGCAGTTGGCCTCCGGGAGAACGATCTCGACCGCGTCGCCGACATCACGATCGAGACCGACGACGGCATGAATCCGGCACCCGTTACTTGGGACGCCGTGCGCCGGCTTGCCGACGACGCCTATCATGGACGGCGCCCCCCGCGACGTTGAGCCGTCCCAACCACAAGAACCGACAAGCATGTCCAGGGAGAATGTCTCATGATGTTTACGCGCAGAGCCGTGGTCGCCGGATTAGCGACGACCGGCATCGGTATCGGCAGCCTCGCCCACCCGTTCGTCTCGCGAGCCCTCGCCGCCGAATATGCCTGGAAGTTCGGCCACGGCTTCCCCGCAAACCATCCCGTCCACGTCTTCGCGCTCGAGGCGGCGCAGAAGATCAAGCAGGACAGTGGCGGGCGCATCGAGATCAGCGTGTTCCCGAACAGCCAACTCGGCGGCGACAGTGACATGCTCGGCCAGGTCCGCTCGGGCGCCATCGACTTCTTCAGCACCGGCGGCCTGATCTTCGCGACGCTGGTGCCGGTCGCGTCCATGAGTGGCATGGGCTTCGCATTCCGCGATATCGACGCTGTCTGGCCGGCGATGGACGGCGAGCTTGGCGCCCATATCCGCGCCGGCTTCGAGAAGGCCGGGCTCCATGCATTCGAGCGCATCTGGAACAACGGATTTCGCGAGATCACAACCAGCAGGACGGTCATCAACGGCCCGGCCGACCTGATCGGCTTCAAGATCCGCGTACCCGTGAGCCAGGTCTATATCTCGCTCTTCAAGGCACTGGGGGCGGCGCCGACCAGCATCAATCTCGCCGAAGTCTATACGGCTCTGCAGACCGGCGTAGTGGACGGGCAGGAGAATCCGCTCGTCGTCGCGGATACGACGAAATTCTACGAGGTGCAGAAGGTCTGCTCTCTGACGAACCATGTCTGGGACGGTTCATGGATCGTCACCAGCAACCGTTCGTGGGAGGGCATTCCGGACGGCGTCAAGAAGATCGTCTCGGATGGGTTCAACGACATCGCCCAGCGCCAGCGCGATGCGGTGACGAAGCTCAATGCCGATCTCGCCGAATCGCTGAAGCAGAAGGGAATGGCCGTCAACGCGACCGATCCGGGACCGTTCCAGGAGACGTTGCGCAAGGCCGGGTCCTACGCCGAGTGGAAGAGGCGCTTCGGTGACGAATCCTGGGCGATCCTGGAAAAGGCCGCCGGCAGGCTGGCCTGACATGACGACGCTCAACGCCATCGACCGGCGGCGGCCACTCCGGTCACATCGATATAGCGCGGAAGTTCGACCTTCAGATTTGAGATACCGAATCCGTTAACCCTTCGGAAACCATCATCGGCGACCAATGGGTGTTCGCCCGCCGGGCGGACGCGCTTTGGGGCCGCCGATGATCTCCCGCGAAGAACGCACGCTGCTGTCGGAATGGTGGTGGACCGTCGACCGCCCGATGCTCGGCGCCATCATCGCGCTGATGCTGAGCGGGATCATCCTGTCGCTGGCGGCGAGCCCGCCGGTCGCGACCCGGATCGGGCTCGACGCCTTCCACTTCTTCCATCATCACGTGATGTTCCTGCTGCCGTCGCTGATCGTGTTGCTCGGCGTCTCGTTCCTGTCGCCGCGCCATATCCGCCGCAGCGCGCTGATCGTGTTCGCGATCGCGATCATCCTGATCGTGGCGACGCTGCTGGTCGGCCCGGAGGTCAAGGGCTCGCGGCGCTGGATCACCCTGCTGGGCCTCAACATCCAGGCCTCCGAGGCCGCCAAGCCGGCTTTCGTGGTGCTCGCGGCATGGCTGTTCGCGGAATCGGCGCGGCGGCCGGAGATGCCGGCGACCTCGATGGCGCTGGTGCTGCTGCTGATGCTGGTCTCGCTCCTGGTGTTGGAGCCGGATTTCGGCCAGACCATGCTGAGCCTGATGGTATGGGGCTCGCTGTTCTTCATCGCGGGCATGCGGATGATCTGGGTGGCGGGCCTGGCCGGCGCCGCCGCGACCGGCCTGTTCGCCGCCTACCTCCTGGTGCCGCATGTGGCCGGCCGCATCCAGCGCTTCATGAACCCGGCCTCCGGCGACACCTTCCAGGTCGATACCGCGATGGAAGCCTTCTACAATGGCGGCTGGTTCGGGCTCGGGCCGGGTGAAGGCATCGCCAAGCGCAACCTGCCGGACAGCCACACCGATTTCGTGTTCGCGGTCGCCGCCGAGGAGTTCGGCATCGTGCTGTGCCTGGCGCTGCTCCTGCTGTTCGCCTTCATCGTGATCCGCGCGCTGTCGCGCGCCTACGCCACCGAGGACATGTTCGCTCGCTTCGCAGCGTCCGGCCTTGCCATCATGTTCGGGGTGCAGGCGGCGATCAACATGTCGGTCAATCTGCAATTGATCCCCGCCAAGGGCATGACCTTGCCGTTCATCTCCTATGGCGGCTCGTCGATCGTCTCGCTCGCCTATGGCGTCGGCATGATGCTGGCGCTGACGCGGCTGCGCCCAAAGAGCGAGGTCGAATCGATCAACGACGCCCAGGCGGCGCAGGGCTACGCCTGAAATCCGCCGTGCTGGTAATGACGCGCGGCGCGGCGTCGGCTATGTCAGGGGCATGGACAATGCCCCTCTCATCCTGCTCGCCGCCGGCGGCACCGGCGGTCATCTGTTTCCCGCCGAGGCGCTCGGCGTCGAACTGATCAAGCGCGGCTTGCGGGTGCGGCTCGTCACCGATGCCCGCGCGCTGCGCTACAGTGGCCTGTTCTCCAAGGACATGATCGACGTGGTGCCGAGCGAGACCATGCGCGGCCGCTCGCCGTTGCAGCTTGCCCGCACCGGCCTGACGCTCGCCGCCGGCACCGCCATGGCGGTTCGGTTGATGCGCCGGCTGAAGCCTGTTGCCGTCGTCGGCTTCGGCGGTTATCCGACGCTGCCGCCCCTGATGGCCGCGCGGCTGCTCGGCATTCCCGGCATCGTTCACGACGCCAATGCGGTGCTCGGCCGCGCCAACCGTTTCCTGTCACGTCATGTGAACGCCATTGCGACTTCGCTGCCCGGCGTGCTCGACCGTGATCCGTCGCTCGCCGCCAAGGCCACCACCGTCGGCACGCCGATGCGGCCGGCGATCCTGGCTGCCGCCACGACGGCCTATGTGGCGCCGGAGACCACCGGCCCATTCCGCCTGCTCGTGGTTGGCGGCAGCCAGGGCGCGCGGGTGATGAGCGACATCGTACCCGGCGCGATCGAACGGCTGGAGCCGGCGCTGTGGAACCGGCTGGTGCTCACCCAGCAGGTCCGGCAGGAGGACATGGCGCGGGTCCGCGCAGTGTATGATCGCGTGAGGATCACGTACGAGCTTGCGCCGTTCTTCACCGACCTGCCGGCACGGCTGGCGTCGAACCATCTCGTGGTCTCGCGCTCCGGCGCCGGCACCGTGGCCGAGCTTGCCGCCATCGGCCGTCCCTCCATCCTGGTGCCGCTGCCCGGCGCGATCGACCAGGACCAGTTCGCCAACGCCGGCGTGCTGGCGCAGGTGGGTGGCGCGTTGCGCATCGCGCAGGCCGATTTCACGCCGGACCGGCTGGCCTCCGAAATCTCCGCGCTCGCAGGCGAGCCATCGCGACTCGCCGCGATGGCTCAGGCCGCCCGCGGCGCGGGCCGGCTCGACGCCGCCGAGCGGCTGGCGGATCTGGTGGTGAAGACCGCCGGTATCGACACCGGTCATTCCGGACAGGCCGTATCAGCGGGCTGATCCGGAATCTCGAGATTCCGGGTTCGATGCTTCGCATCGCCCCGGAATGACCACAAACCCTGGATTTTTCAGCGTTCTGAAGCCACCGCCGGGCTTGTCCCGGTCGTTCACGTCTTGCATGAAGTGCCGGTGATTCGCCCCTCCGGAACCTTCCGGACGGCGCGGGAACCAGCGAGAGCCCCCATGAGACTGCCGCGCGAGATCGGACCCATCCACTTCATCGGGATCGGCGGGATCGGCATGAGCGGCATCGCCGAGGTCCTGAGCAATCTCGGCTATGCCGTGCAGGGATCGGACGCCTCCGAGAGCGGCAATCTCGCGCGCCTGCGCGACAAGGGCGTGAAAGTCTTCGTCGGGCATAAGGCCGAGAACATCGGCGGCGCCGAGGTGGTCGTGGTCTCGACCGCGATCAAGCGCGACAATCCGGAATTGCTGGCGGCGCGCGCGCAGCGCATTCCCGTGGTGCGGCGCGCCGAGATGCTGGCCGAATTGATGCGGCTGAAGAGCTGCGTTGCGATCGCCGGCACCCACGGCAAGACCACCACGACCACGATGGTCGCGACCCTGCTCGATGCCGGCGGGCTCGATCCGACCGTGATCAATGGCGGCATCATCAATGCCTATGGCTCCAATGCGCGCATGGGCGGTGGCGACTGGATGGTGGTCGAGGCCGACGAGAGCGACGGCACCTTCCTGAAGCTGCCGGCCGACGTCGTGATCGTAACCAACATCGATCCCGAGCATCTCGACCACTTCAAGACCTTCGAGGCGATCCAGGAGGCCTTCCGCCAGTTCGTCGAGAACGTGCCGTTCTACGGCTTCGCCGTGATGTGCATCGACCATCCCGTGGTGCAGGGCCTGGTCGGGCGGATCGAGGACCGCCGCATCATCACCTATGGCGAGAACCCGCAGGCCGACGTGCGGCTGGTCGATCTCGTCCAGATGGGCGAAGCGTCGCGCTTCAAGGTCGCGTTCCGCGATCGCCGGACCGGCGACGTCCATGAGACCGACGACATCGCGCTGCCGATGCCGGGCCGGCACAACGCGCTCAACGCCACGGCCGCGATCGCGGTCGCGCGCGAACTGGGACTGTCGGACGGGGCGATCCGCAAGGCGCTTGCGGGCTTCGGCGGGGTCAAGCGACGCTTCACCCGTACCGGTGAATGGAACGGCGTCACCGTGATCGACGATTACGGCCACCATCCGGTGGAGATCGCCGCGGTGCTGAAGGCCGCGCGGGACTCTCGCAACGGCCGGGTCATCGCCGTGGTGCAGCCGCATCGCTACACGCGCCTGCAATCGCTGTTCGAGGAGTTCTGCACCTGCTTCAACGATGCGGACGCCGTGATCGTCGCCGACGTCTATCCGGCCGGCGAGGCGCCGATCGCAGGCATCGACCGCGAGCATTTCGTGCTCGGCCTGCGCGCACATGGCCATCGCCAGGTGGTTCCGCTGATGACGCCGGCCGACCTTGCCGGCATCGTCAAGGATATCGCCCATGCCGGCGACCTCGTGGTCTGTCTCGGCGCCGGCAACATCACGCAATGGGCCTATGCCTTGCCCGGCGAACTGAAGGCGCTGGAGTGAGCATGTCTGGCACCAGACTGGCGTCGCGCTCCGCTCTGCCCTCTCCCCCCTCGTGTCCGCCGAAGCCTTGGCGAAGGCGGATGCGGGGGAGAGTTGGAGAGGGGGGTAGCCACGAACACCGGCGCCCGTGGCTACCCCCCTCCCTGCCCCTCCCCCGCATCCGCCTTCGCCAAGGCTTCGGCGGACACGAGGGGGGAGGGAATGGAGAGAGTGCGCCGTGGCGTTGCCATGACCTTCATCGCCGCGTGGCGACAGCATGAGCTTCCCCGACCTCACGCCCGAACTGAAGGCCGCGATGCCTGGCTTGCGCGGGCGGCTGCTGGCCAACGAAAGTCTCGCGCCGCTGACCTGGTTCCGGGTCGGCGGGCGCGCGCAGGCGCTGTTCACGCCGGCGGATGAGGATGATCTCGCCTATTTCCTGAAGCACCTGCCGGACGCGATTCCGGTCCATGTCGTCGGTGTCGGCTCCAACCTGATCGTGCGCGACGGCGGGCTGCCGGGCGTGGTGATCCGCCTGTCGCCGCGCGCCTTCGGTGAGGTGAGCGTCGCCGGTGACATCGTCAGCGCGGGTGCAGCCGCGCTCGACAAGCGCGTGGCGGAGGCGGCGGCGGCCGCAAACCTCGCGGGGCTGGAGTTTTATTTCGGCATTCCCGGCACCATCGGCGGCGCGCTGCGCATGAACGCCGGTGCCAATGGCGGGGAGACCAAGGATGTGCTGGTCGAGGCGACCGGCATCGATCGGAACGGCAATCGGCATGTCTTCACCAACGCCGACATGAAATTTGGCTATCGCGCCGCCGGCGTCGATCCTGCAATCATCTTCACCGCGGCACGCTTTCGCGGGCGCTCCGCTTCGCCCGAGGCGATCCGCGTGCGGATGGAGGAGGTGCAGCAGCATCGCGAGACCGCGCAGCCGATCCGCGAGAAGACCGGCGGCTCGACCTTCAAGAATCCGCCCGGCCACAGCGCGTGGCAGCTGATCGACGCCGCCGGCTGCCGCGGCCTGCGCGTCGGCGGCGCCCAGGTGTCGCAGATGCACTGCAATTTCCTGATCAACACGGGCGAGGCGACCGCGCACGACATCGAGACGCTGGGCGAGACCGTGCGCGAGCGGGTGAAACGGCAGAGCGGAATTGAGCTGCATTGGGAAATCAAGCGCATCGGAATCGAGCCAGCATCATGAAGATCACGATTCTGTTCGGTGGGACCAACAAGGAGCGGCTGGTGTCGGCCGCCTCGGCGCAGGCGCTATGCGAGGCGCTGCCGGAGGCCGAGCTGTGGTTCTGGGCCGCCGATGACAGCGTCCATGAATGCAGGGCCGCCACGCTGCTTGCTCATGAGCGGCCGTTCGAGCGGGATTTCAGGCCGGACGGCGCACGGGTCGGCGGCTCGATCGAGCAGGCATTGGATCGCGCACGCACCGAGGAGCGGCTGCTGGTGCTCGGCCTGCATGGCGGACGGGCGGAGAACGGCGAACTGCAGGCGATGTGCGAGAGGCGCCGCATCCCCTTCACCGGCTCCGGCTCGGCCTCGTCGCATCTCGCCTTCGACAAGGTCGCCGCCAAGCGCTTCGCCGCGATCGGCGGCGTCAAGCCGCCGCCGGGAATCGCGCTGGCGGACATCGAGCAGGCATTCGCCGAATATGGCCGACTGATTGCCAAGCCGACCCATGACGGGTCGAGCTACGGCCTGATCTTCGTCAATGCCAGGCAGGATCTCGTCGCGGTCCGCAATGCGGCCAAGCACGAAGAATATGTGATCGAGCCCTACATCGCCGGCGTCGAGGCGACCTGCGGCGTTTTGGAGCGCACCGACGGCTCGCTCATCTCATTGCCGCCGATCGAGATCATTCCGGGCGAGGGCAATTTCGATTACGCGGCAAAATATCTTTTGAAGTCGACCCAGGAGATCTGCCCGGGCCGATTCACTGCAGAGATCACCGCCGCGCTCAAGGAGCAG